>JAISWV010000131.1 GCA_031270755.1 Synergistaceae bacterium | reverse complement strand
TGATCGGGTAGTCGATGATGCGCCCCGAGGGGTCGGACATCAAGCCGCGAATCCCCGCCATCTGGCCCATCTGTCCCCGGCTTCCCCGCGCGCCGCTGTCCACCATCATGCGGACCGGGTTCGACTCGTCCATATGTCCCGCGATGCTGTCGGCGATCCTTCGGGCGGCCTCCGACCAGAGCATTTCCTTGTGGAAAAGATACTCGTCCTGGGTCAAAACTCCCATCTCGTACTCTTCCTTGAAAAGCTCGTCCTGCTTCATGGTTTCGGCCGTGATCGCCTCTTTTTCCGGCGGAATGATAATCGAGCCGACGCCGAAGCTGATGCCGCTTTTCGCCGCCCAGCGATACCCCAGGGCCTTGATCGCGTCCAGCATCTCCACCACCGCGGTGCGGTCGACTTTATCGTAGGCGTCGTCCAGAAGGCGCCCCATGTTTTTCTTGTCCAGTTGTTTGTTGACATAACGCAAGGGGGGCGCGATGATGCTGTTGAAAAGAACCCGTCCCGGGGAAGTCTCCACGAAAACTGTAGCGCCGTCGGGGATTTTGCTTTTCTTCGTGTCCTCGACGACAATCGCTTTGCCCTTGGTTCCCCGGTATTTACGACGTCCTTCCGGCATCACCGCCCACTTGGGATTTATTTTCAGCCAAACGCGGGCGTTGAGATGCGCCGCTCCATGGTCGAAGGCCGAGAGGACGTCTTCTTCGCTGGCAAAGTGCATTCCTTCCCCTGTCAGGCCCTCGTGGGTGTCCGTCAGGTAGTAGATCCCCAGCACGATATCCTGGGTCGGCGTGACGACGGGGCGTCCGCTGGCCGGAGACAGCAGGTTGTTCGCGGAGAGCATCAGCAGCCGCGCCTCCGACTGGGCCTCGATGGACAAAGGAACGTGGACCGCCATCTGGTCCCCGTCGAAGTCCGCGTTGAAGGCCGTGCAGACCATGGGGTGGAGGCGGATGGCCTTGCCCTCCATCAGGACCGGCTCGAAGGCCTGAATACCCAGGCGGTGCAGGGTCGGCGCCCGGTTCAGCATGACGGGGTGGTCGCGGATGATCTCCTCCAAGATTCCCCAGATCTCTTCACGTCCGCGCTCGATGATGCGCTTGGCGCTTTTCACGTTGGGGGCGAGGCTGCGCTCCACCAGCTGCCGGATGACGAAGGGCTTGAACAGCTCCAGCGCCATTTGCTTCGGCAGCCCGCACTGGTAGATTTTGAGCTGGGGGCCGATGACGATGACGGAACGTCCGGAGTAGTCCACGCGCTTGCCCAGAAGATTCTGGCGGAAACGCCCTTTTTTGCCCCGCAGGAGGTCGGTCAAGCTCTTGAGCGGGCGGTTCCCCGCGCCCAAGACAGCCTTTCCCATCCTTCCGTTGTCGATGAGGGCGTCCGCGGACTCCTGCAACATACGCTTCTCGTTGCGGATGATGATCTCGGGGGCTCGAAGCTCCTGCAGTTTCTTCAACCGGTTGTTGCGGTTGATCACCCGCCGGTACAGGTCGTTCAGATCCGACGTGGCGAAACGCCCGCCGTCCAGCTGCACCAAAGGCCTCAAATCCGGCGGAATGACGGGCAGCACCTCGAGGATCATGGACTGCGCCTCGGAGGAGCTCTTGCGGAAGTCCTCCGCTACCTGCAGGCGCTTGACCAGCTTGCGCTTCTTCTGGCCGCTGCTCTCCGCCACCTCTTCCCGCAGGGACGCGGCCAAAAGGTCGAGGTCCAGCCGGTTGACCATGGTTTGCACGCCCTCGGCTCCGATTCCCGCCTCGAATTTTTTATCGTAGGCCTGGCATAGATTCTGCTGTCGGTCGTAGACGACGTCGGCCCGGGCGAAGGGGGACGAGCCCTGCTCGATGACGATATAGCAGGGGTCGTCGATTGTGACTCCCCAACGGGGCGCCGAAAAACGTCCCGGATATTTTTGTTGGAAAAGCTCCAGCTCGCTTTTGGAGACGATGTTGCCCTTGGCGAAGGGCAACTTGAGCGCCGCGGTGACGATAAAAGCCGCGTTGTTGGAGACGGTTGCGCGTTTGAAAAGCTCTTTGTCGCCGTCCCGGTCTCCATATTGCTCCAAAAGGCGCATCATTTCCGACTCGGACACTATGTCGCCCACCTTCGAGGAAAAGTCCTCCACTTCCTCCAGAAGCTCGAAAGCGGGTTCCACCTTGAAAATCTCGTCGCCGTACTCCGTTTTGTAGCGCCCCACCTGATGAGACGTCAAAACGTCCCCCTCGCTGACGGGAATGTTGTCGACGGACTCCAGAATGTAAGCCTCTTCGGCCTTGAACTTCGGATCGTAATGGGAGTGGACCTTCATCTCGCTTTCCGAGATGACCGCCCCTTTGCGAATGAGGTCGGTCCTACGTCCGTCGGTCACGACCTTGAAGGCCCCCTCTTTTTTCCGGGTGGGGGCGAAATAGACCACTTTTTCGAGATCTTTGGCGCTGGTGCCCAAGAGCAGGCTGAGGCGGCTCGGAATTCCCCTGAGATACCAGATATGGACCACAGGCGCCGCCAATTCTATATGCCCCATGCGCTCGCGGCGCACGCGGTTGTCGGTCACCTCGACGCCGCAGCGGTCGCAGATGATGCCGCGAAACTTCGGCCCGCTGCGCTTGTATTTGCCGCAGGCGCACTCGTAGCTCCGCGTGGGGCCGAAAATACGTTCACAGAAAAGGCCGTCTTTTTCCGGGCGCAAGGTCCTATAATTGATGGTCTCGGGTTTCTTTACCTCGCCGCTGGATATTTCCCGTATGCGCGCCGGGGTAGCCAGCTTGATGCGTACACCGACTATCTCTCTTCGGGCCATAGTTCGTCAGTCCCTTCTTCTACCAAAGACATTCCCTCCGGTAAAGCGTCTTTCTCCAAAAACAGATCTTGAATGGCGATCATGTCCGCGTCTTCGATGAGTTCTTCCGAATCCGACGGCTCGCCGGCCTCGGTCGAAAGTGGAGCCGCACCTTTGCCTTCCTCGTGTTCTTCGAAGAAAGACGATTCGCCGACCGCACTGTACTTGTGCATCGTTTTGTCTTCGTCTTCGTCGTCCAACACCATCCCTCCGATAGTGCCGTCGTCGTACTGCACTTCCACGTCCAGCCCCAAACCCTGAAGTTCTTTGACCAAGACCCTGAAGCTTTCAGGGATGCCGGGTTTCACGAGGCTCTGCCCCTTGACGATGCGTTCGTAAGTTTTGTCGCGCCCGCGGATGTCGTCGGACTTCACCGTAAGCATCTCCTGCAGGACGTTGGCCGCGCCATAGCCTTCCAGGGCCCAGACCTCCATTTCCCCGAAACGCTGGCCTCCGAACTGGGCCTTGCCTCCCAGCGGCTGCTGGGTGATGAGACTGTAAGGTCCGGTGGAGCGGGCGTGGATCTTGTCGTCCACCAAATGGATCAGCTTCAGCATGTACATGCAGCCGATGGTGACCTTTTTCTCCATTGGCTCGCCGGTCCTGCCGTCTCGAAGGGTCATCATGCCGTCTTGGGTGAGGTCGGGATATATTTCGGCGCTCAGTTTTTCCATATTCTCGAAAATTTCCTTTTCCTGCGCTCCCTCGAAAACAGGAGTGGCCACGTGCCAGTTGTTGTTCATCGCCACAAAACCCATGATGGTCTCCAAAACCTGCCCCAGGTTCATGCGGCTGGGAACGCCCAAGGGATTCAACACCACGTCCACCGGCGTGCCGTCCGGCAGGTAAGGCATATCTTCCACGGGAAGAATGCGGCTGACGACGCCTTTGTTGCCGTGACGCCCCGCCATTTTGTCCCCGACGGTGATCTTGCGCCACTGGGCGACGTAAACCTTCACAGTCCGAATCACGCCCGGAGAAAGCGCTTCCGGGTTGTCCGTGCGGGTCATCTGCTTCACGGCCACGATTTTGCCCCTGGCGCCGTGGGGTAATTTCAAAGAGTTGTCGCGCACTTCACGGGCTTTTTCGCCGAAAATCGCGCGCAGAAGCTTTTCTTCCGGAGTTTGGTCGGATTCTCCCTTGGGGGTAACCTTCCCCACCAAGATATCCCCCGCGTTCACCTCGGCTCCGATACGAATAATCCCGCTGTCGTCGAGGTTTTTCAGCATGTCTTCCCCCACGTTGGGAATGTCCCGGGTGATCTCCTCCGGGCCCAGCTTCGTCTCCCGGGCTTCGATCTCGTACTCGTCGATATGTATGGACGAAACCTTGTCCTCTTTGACTAAGTTTTCGCTGAGCAGTATGGCGTCCTCGAAGTTGTACCCTTCCCAGGGCACGAAGGCGACCAGGACGTTTTGCCCCAGAGCCAGCTCGCCGTTGTCCACGGCCTGGCCATCGGCAATGATCGTGTCTTTTTCGATCCGCTCGCCCTTTTCCACCAGCGGACGCTGATGGATAATAGTTCCTTGATTGGAGCGCCTGAATTTGATCAAATCGTAAACGTGGCTGTGACCTTTGTCCGAGCGCACCTCGATACGTCCCGAGTCCACCCAGGTGACCTCGCCGGAATCGAGCGCCACGACACAGGACCCCGAGTCTTTGGCGATGCGATGTTCCACCCCCGTCCCCACGATGGGGGCCTCGGGGAAAATCAGAGGCACGGCCTGGCGCTGCATGTTGGACCCCATCAAGGCCCTGTTGGCGTCGTCGTGTTCCAGGAAAGGAATGAGCGCCGTCGAAGAGGAGACGATCTGCTTGGGCGAAACGTCCATATAGTCCACCTCTTCGACAGGGATCATGTCCACGTCGTCCTGGTGCCGCGTGGGGCACTCCGTCCCGCTGATGGTGACGCCGTCCTCTTCGATGGGGGTGTTCGCCATCGCCACGTGGTAATTGTCCTCTTCGTCGGCGGAGAGGAACTCTATCGCGCCCGTCAGCTTGCCGTTTACGACCTTGCGGCGCGGCGTTATCAAAAATCCATGCTCGTTCAAGCGGGCGTAGGTGGTCAGAGACGACACCAGACCGATATTCGGCCCTTCCGGCGTCTCGATGGGGCAGACGCGCCCGTAGTGGGTGTAGTGGACGTCGCGCGCCTCGAAGCCCGCGCGCTCGCGGCTCAGACCTCCGGGCCCCAGTGCGGAAAGGCGCCTTCTATGGGTGACTTCCGCCAGAGGGTTCGTTTGGTCCATAAACTGGGACAATTGACCGGAGCCGTAGAACTCGCGGAGCGCCGCGGCGATGGGCCGTACATTGATGAGCTCGCGGCCCATGGCCGTGTTCAAGTTCGGGATGGTCGTCATGCGTTCCTTGGCGATGCGCTCCATGCGAAGGAGACCGATGCGTATCTGATTCTGAAGCAGCTCTCCGATGGAGCGCACACGGCGGTTGCCCAAATGGTCGATGTCGTCGCTTTTCTTGTCCAGCGCGCGCATGGCGAACATTTCGTGCACGATGCTCAGCAGATCCTCGAGGGTCAAAAGGCGGTTGGACTCCGAGACATTCAATTGAAGACGGCGGTTGAGCTTGTAGCGCCCCACCCGTCCCAGCGTGTAGCGCCGGGGGTCAAAAAAGAGCGAGTACATATAATCTCTCGCATTTTCTATACGAGCGGGCTCATTGGGGCGGAGGCGGCGGAAGATCTCCTGCATGGCCTCGTCGGTGCTCTGCGTCGTGTCTTTCTCCAAGGTCAAGGCCAAAGAAGGATCGATTCCCTGCACTTCGATCCCGCCCCGCCCCTCCGGGTCCAATTGTTTCAGCTTTTCCAGGGCGTCGCGGGTGATAGGGCGATTGCGCGCCACGATCAGGCTGCCCTCCGGGTCGTGAAATTCCCCGGCTGCCAGCATTCCCTTCATTTCCTCGCTGAACTCCATGAACGTGGGCTCGGCCCCGAACAGCTTGAGGATTTCTTCGTTGTCTTTGGCTCCAAAGGCCTTCAACAACAAAGAAACCGGCAGTTTTTTCCGGTTGTCGATATTGACCGAGACGATTTCACCCGGGGCGGTGGCGAAATCCAGCCACGCACCTCTGTCGGGGATGATCTTTGCCGTACAGGCCTCCTGCCCGGGGACCGAGTCCTCTTTCGTAAAATAAACGCCCGCCGAACGCGCCAGCTGGTTGATGACGACGCGTTCCGTGCCGTTGATGACGAAGGTCCCCCGCTCGGTCATGACGGGAAAGTCGCCGAGAAAGATCTCTTCTTCTTTAATTTCCTGAAGTTTCGTGTTGGTCAGGCGGATGGTCGCGCGAATCGGACGCGCCCACGTCATATCGCGCTGGCGTGCCTCCTCTTCCGTCAGGTTGGGGTTATCGACGTAATAGCGGACGAACTCCAGCGCAAATTGGCCGTCATAGCTCTCGATAGGGAAAACTTCATACAGAAGTTCCTGCAAGCCCTGCATTTCACGCGAATCCGGCGCAACATCGCTTTGATAGAACCAACGATAAGAAGCACGCTGGACCTCGATCATGTCGGGTATCTCTATGAGGTCGTGCACGCGGCCAAAAGTATAACGCTGCCGTTTTTTGCTGACTGAAACGAATTCGGGCATGGACTAAAAGACCTCCCTTACTGGTCGGGGAAATTTATGCCGAAAAATTATCATAACAAAAAAAAATAAGCGCGTCAAACGACAAATTCACGGACGCGGATACCTCGAAGAAGAAAACCCGAAGAAGAAAACCGCTCCGTCAATCAGGATCGCGCAAAAGTCGCAAACAATGTAGCCAAAAGTTCCGTAATTTTACCTGCGGACAATATTATACCGTATTATACCGCAGATATTTTCAAAGATTGTGGAGGTAAAATTATATGATCTTAAAATCTTAAAAATCCTGATCTTAAAATTCCGCCATATCCTCTATATTCCTCCATATTTCAATCGACCCTCCAAAAATCGAAATTTCTCGAGCCTTGACAGAACATAGTGCTTACATTACAATTCATGTCACTAGAAAATTATTGAAGGAAATAGATTGTTAGATTGTGTTTTGTGTCCAAGAATCAAGAATTTGGAATTTTCACGATCGTGTCGCGGGATGGTTATGGCAGGAATGAAAAAGCAGGCATGAAAATTTTGCCGAAAGGAGGATCCGAAGATGTTCAAACACATGACCTCGGTTGAAGCGCGTTTCGCCATGAGCATGATGATGTGCATGGACTGCGGATCCTCGCCTGGAGCGATCGGAGTCTAGCCGATTTATGCGCTCGAGTGACGGGGATCCCTATAAAGGGGGTCCCCGTTTTTTTTGTTCAAATATTATTTTTAGGAGGAATAAGAATGGGTAAGAATTGGCATTTCGAAACACTGGCGATCCACGGAGGGCAGGAACCCGATCCGTCGACTTTGTCGCGGGGCGTGCCCATCACCAGAACCAGCTCTTTCGTCTTCAAAAGCGTGAAACACGGGGCCGACCTTTTCGGGCTGAGAGAGCTGGGCAACATCTACAGCCGGCTGACGAACCCCACAGTGGACACCTTGGAACAGCGCGTGACCCTGCTGGAGGGCGGGGCGGCCTCCGTGGCCACGGCCTCGGGGACCAGCGCGGTCCACTACTCCATCGCGACTCTGGCCCAGGTGGGCGACGAGATCGTCTCCGGGACGAACCTCTATGGAGGGACCTACACGATGTTCGACGCCATCTTCCCGCAGTTCGGCATCAAAGTGAATTTCGTGGATGCCCGGGATCCGAAGAATTTTAAAAAAGCGATCACCCCCAAAACGAAGGCGCTTTTCATCGAGACCATCGGCAACCCCGCCCTGGACGTGACAGACGTGGCCGATGTCGCGAAGATCGCCCACGAGGCGGAGATCCCCTTGGTTGTGGACGCCACCTTCACCACGCCGTACCTTCTGCGCACCATCGAGTACGGGGCGGACATCGTGATCAACTCCCTGACCAAGTGGATAGGCGGGCACGGGACGGCTATCGGGGGCATCATCACGGACGCCGGCAAGTTCAACTGGAAGGACAACAAGAAATTCCCGCTGCTCAACGAACCGGACCCCAACTACCACGGACTGCGCTGGGCTCACGACCTGCCGGCGCCGCTTTCTCCCATCGCCTACGCGCTGCGGGTGCGCACCGTTCCTCTTCGCAACCTGGGAGCTTGCTTGTCCCCCGACAACGCGTGGATCTTCCTTCAGGGCCTGGAGACCCTTCCCTTCAGAATGGACCGTCACGTGGAGAACGCCGCGAAGGTGGCCGAATATCTGTCCACTCACCCCAAGGTGGAGTGGGTTCGCTTCCCCGGGCTCAAAAAGGACCCCACCTACCCGACGGCGTCGAAATACCTCAAAAAGGGCTTCGGCGGAATGGTGGTCTTTGGGGTCAAGGGCGGAGTCGAAGCGGGGGCGCGGTTCATCGAGGCCCTGGAGCTTTTCAGCCATCTGGCCAACGTGGGCGACGCGAAGTCCCTGGCTCTCCATCCGGCGAGCACGTCCCACAGCCAGTTGACGGAAGAGCAGCAGAGGGCCGGAGGACTTCCTCCCGAGCTGGTCCGGCTTTCCATCGGCATCGAGCATATCGACGACATCCTGGCCGACATCGAAAACGCCCTGGCGAAAGCCTAGAAGATCTCAAGAAAGATCTATACGGAAAATTTTATAGAAAAGGGTTTGAGAATACTATGTCCGAACAATTCGGCTCGGTCGTGCTTCCCGAATTGAAGCTTCACTCGGGGAAAATTTTGAAGCAGGTCCGCGTCGCTTATTCCGTCAACGGAACCCCCCGTCCCGATGGGTCCAACGTCGTGGTGGCGTGTCATGCGTTGACGGGCAGCCACCACGTGGCGGGAGACCCCGTTTCCGACCTGCCCGATGCTTGGTGGGATCCTCTGGTACGGCCGGGCGGAGTTCTGGACACCGACAAGCTGTGCATCGTCTGTTGTAACAACCTCTGCAGCCCTTACGGAAGCACCGCTCCCACCGATATCGAACCCGGCACGCGCCGCCCCTGGGGAATGCGTTTTCCCTTGGTGGATCCCCGCGACATCGCGCGTTCGCAAAAAATGACCCTGGACGAACTGGGAATCACCCGCGTTGCGGGGGTCATCGGCGGTTCCCTGGGGGGTATGATCGCGCTGGAATGGATGGCCCAATTCGGCACTTCCATGGACTTCGGCATCTCCATCGCCGCGCCGCTGCGCCTTTACCCTCAAGCCATCGCCCTCAACGGGGTTCAGCGCCACGCGATCACGTCGGACCCCGAGTGGCTGAACGGCGATTACTGCCCCGGAAGAGGACC
>JAISWV010000200.1 GCA_031270755.1 Synergistaceae bacterium | reverse complement strand
CTTGACACTGTTCCAAAAAATGACGACGGCGGCTCGGAGGATGAAAACGCTGACCAAAACGGCCGCCACGGGGTCGAGCATCGTCCATTTTCCGCCGCCGAGAAGGCTTCCGCCGATTCCCAAAAACGCTCCCACGGACGACATGGCGTCTGTGCGATGGTGCCAGGCGTTGGCCTTCAAAGACGCGCTGTTCAATCTGCGGCCGGCGGCGAAGGTATACCGAAACAAAAGTTCTTTGGACAAAATCGAAACCGACGCCGCCCACAAGGCGACGACTCCCGGCCTTGGAGGCTCGCGGCCCCGTACCGCATGGAAGATCGCGGCGCTTCCCTCGAGAAAAATGCCCCCGCCCACGACGAGCAACGTCACCCCGCAAAAAGCCGCGACCAACGTCTCGATTCTGCCGTGTCCGTAGGCATGGTCTTCGTCTGCCGGTTTGTTGGTGTAACGCAGTCCCAGAAGGACGGCAAAATCCGTCAGCAGGTCCGACAGGGAATGCGTCGCGTCGGCGACCATGGCGCCGCTGTGCCCCAGAATTCCGGCCGCGTATTTTCCTATGGTCAAAACGACGTTGACCGCAAGCCCAATCGAGGTCACCCATACCCCTTCCCGAGTCCGCTGTTCCGGCGGGCAGTCCGTTCTTTCATCCCCTGTCTCATACCCTGTCCATTCCATACTTCTATGTCTGCGCCTGTCCTGCGGAGCGTCTATCTGCCGAAAGCGGCCGCGATTTTCTCCAGGCCCTCCCGGATCAGGGCCCTGGTGGTTCCGATATTGAGGCGGACGTGGCCTCTCCCCTCTTCTCCGAAGGTGAAGCCGTCGTTGAGAGCCACATGAGCCTCCTTGCGCATTTTTTCCATCAGAGCCTCCTGCGTGAGGCCGTAAGAGGAGAAATCGAGCCACATCAGGTAAGTGCTCTCGGGCAGGTACGCGCCCACACGCGGCAAACGGTCCTTCAAAAAAGACACCGCGAACTTCGCGTTGTCCTCCAAGTAAACGAGCAGCTCTTCCAGCCATTTTTCCCCTTCGCGGTACACGACCTCCGCGGCCTTGTAACCGAACAGGCTGACCCCCACGTGGAACTGATCCAGCAGAGTCCGTATCCGTTTCCGAAGGTCCGGGTTCTTGACGATCAGCATGGAGACCTTGAGCCCCGCTATGTTGAAGGTCTTGCTGGGAGCCGTGGCGATGAGGGACATGTCCTGTGCCACAGAGGAGACGTTCAGAATCGGAATGTGTTTATGCCCGGAAAAAACCAGATCGGAATGAATCTCGTCCGAGACGATGATCGTGCCGTACCGCGCACACAGCTTAGCGACGTTCTCCAGCTCGTCTTTTTCCCAGACGCGGCCCAAGGGGTTGTGGGGGCTGCAGAAAATGAACGCCTTCGCGCCTTCCTTCAACTTTGCTTCGAAATCGTCAAAGTCTATCTCGTACCTTTCTTTTCCGCGGCGTAAGGGCGAAAGGAGCAGCTGGCGGCCTAGAGATCTCGGGACACCGAAAAAGGGGGGATAGACGGGGGTGTTGATCAGGACCTTATCCTTCGGGTCCGTTAGGGCGGAGATTGCAAAACTGAGCCCGCAGACGACCCCCGGGACGTCCACAATGTCCTCTTTCGTCAAAGTCAGGCCGTTGCGCCCGGCGTTCCAGCCGATAACGCTTTTGTAATAACCCTCCCCCGCAAACGTGTACCCGAAAGTGGAGTTCTCCGTCCTCGCCGCAAGGGCCTTTTCCAGCTCGGGCAAAACGGGGAAATCCATATCCGCCACCCACAGCGGTACCAAGTCGGGATCTCCGTAAGTCTGCTCCAGCGCGTCCCATTTGCTGCAGTTCGTTCCCTTTCTCATCAACAATCGATCGAATTCGTACACAGACGACCATCCTCTTCAAAAAATTTAAATATTGCACTTCAACCCCCGTGCTTCTCGAAAGCCCGGAATTACATTATATTACCACTATCTTTCGTCGATTCGTAACGGTAAACCCCCGGCTTGACCGGAGGCCTTCGATCTGCTTTCGATATCGCCGGAAGGGCATTCGGATTTGACACGCTGTGGCCACTGCTGTCAACTTATAGCGGTTTTCATAGTCAATTCTCCATGTTTCAGAAAGAGCTTCAGAAAGTACATGCCTTTCAAGAAGGGGATTGTTTCGACTGGCGTCAGGGCATAAAAAAGAGTTTAGGCGATTTCCCTAAACCCTTGCTTTTACTGGAGCCGGTGAACAGATTCGAACTGTTGACCTGCGCATTACGAGTGCGCTGCTCTACCCCTGAGCCACACCGGCCAATACAACAATCGACCTTCACAACCAACTATTATATCAAGCTGGTTTTATAATGCAAGTACCTCAACGCCGCCAAATCCGCGAGGAAAATGTGGGGTCACGGTCAACGATATCAACGACATCATCGACGCGATGTTATTTGTTATTCTTGACGTTTCCTCAAGGTTGGATATAATCACAATGGCAACGCTTTAAAAATGAAAAAAGAAAGCGAGAAAGAAGGTGCGAAATGATGGATCTAAGCTTCGTAAGCTTCGTTAAATCCAATGTTTTTGCGCCTTATACTCTTGCGAATCTAGGTACGATCCGGTATAATTTAGACGCCAGACGCCAGACGCCAGACGCCAGGTTAACTATTCTTTAATCTCTCCCTCAAGAGGATTTTCCTCTTCTTTTTTCAGTTTTTCCGTAACCCTTGAAGGCACAGTATATTTCCGGCCTGTAATCAATAGAACTCGAGACAAACGCGAGGGCGGTTTTCCCGTCCCCGCCAATGCGCCGTTGGCGTCCGGCGTTGCGGCGCGCGGCCGCAATGGAGTTTTCAGCCGCTGCCAGCGGCATTTTTTATATAGGTAAGGAGGCGTTTTGCAATAGTCGGAAGGAGGTGTTTTGCAATATTAGGAACGGGGTTCGGAGTTCATGGTTTTTTTGCCGGCGGCGTTTATGTTCCTGGAGGCGGTGAGCATGGTCAGTCCATTGACGGCTTCATCGGAGGTATTGGGATCACGGTCTGGATTCAGTAATAGTAGGAGGAAAGCACTATGACAAAAAGGAAGGAATTTTTCAGGCAGATGGCGGCGCTTGTGGCGTTGTTCTTCTTCCTCGAATCCCTCGCTTTCACGAACTTCGGCGCTCCCTCCGCCGCTTGGGCGGCCGAAGAGGGGGAAACGCGGCAAAACGCCGCGGAGGGCGTCGTCACGGCGGCGGCGCTGACCGGCGATATGTTCTCGGGCGGCGACGGGACGGAGGGCAATCCCTACATCATCGACACGGCGGCGCAGTTGGCCGGCCTCGCCCAGGAGGTCAACAACGGCAACGACGGCTACGGCAACGACTGTGGAGGCGTATACTTCAAACTGGGCGGGGACATCGCCCTGACGGGGAACTGGACGCCCATCGGCAACAGCGCCAACCCCTTCATGGGGGTCTTCGACGGCGGCGGCCACAAGATCACGGGGCTGAACATTCCCCGCTCCATGGGGCTGACCCATGCGGGGTTGTTCGGGTATATCCAATATTTCAGCTATTACGATTCTGAATCTTCATCTTATAAAGATGGAGGGGGAACAATCAAGAATCTATCGGTGGAGATAGCGAATGGCGGAGCCGTTTGGGCTTATTCAATCAGTGAATCTTCTATCTACGCCGGAGGCATCGTCGCCTATGGAAGCGGGCACATCATCAATTGCCACGTCAGCGGAAGCGTCCGTACCGAGGGGGGCGTCTCCAGCGCCTACGCCGGCGGCGTCGTCGGGCAATTTTTTGGTTATGGCTATGACTATGACTATGACTATGACCAAAACTATGACCGAATGAGCCGCCTCATCTATTCGTCCTCAACCGGAGAAGTCAGGGCGGAAGG
>JAISWV010000148.1 GCA_031270755.1 Synergistaceae bacterium | reverse complement strand
TGTTTCTACTGAGAAACAAAGGGGTCAAGGGTAACGAAGAGTTTATGCAGAGAATCAAAGTGATTATAGATGACCCATCAATACTCCAAAATCCCCAAAACGTGGAAGCAAAGGCAGCGATTGCATTTGCTTTCATTTCACGCATTGAAGCAGGTCCTAAATCTGCTATTATAAAATATCGGATCCCAGTCCCAGACTGTATTTGTGAGTACCGCTTTTAAAAAATTGGAGGACCAGTCATCTTCTCGCAGTGTCGGGGTTTCACGTGGGCCTCGTCATGGCTGGGGCGTCACTAGTCTTCAGGCGGGGGAAGGGCCGCGTGTACGTTTTGAGTCTTTTTCTGTGGATCTACATTTTCCTGACCGGCGCGCCGGCCAGCGCCGTTCGGGCGGGGCTGATGATCCAACTCTCCCTCTTGGGCGAACTCGCGGGGCGGCCCGGCAGCGCCATCAACTCCGTTTCCCTTGCGGCTGTGCTGCTGCTCCTGCGCTCTCCCTTCTGGTTCTGGGACGTGGGGTGGCGGTTGTCGGTCCTGGCCGCACTGATGATTTCCGTGATCCTGGAGCGTATCGATCCCAAGGGTTGGAAAATGTGGCTGGGCATCAGCCCCTTGATATGGCTCACGACATTTCCCCAGGCCTCATGGACTTTCGGGTCCGTTCCGTTGGTCGGGGTGCTGATCAATATCGTCGCTCCGTCTTTTTTTGCCTTTGCGCTGTCGTTCGCTTCGGTTTTGGCCCTGCTTCGCCTGACGGAAATACCAGGGATCGTCTTTTTGTCGAACTCCTTGTTGTACGTTTTGGAGGGGACGTTCACGCTGTGGGAGACCTTGGCCGACGCGGCGGCGCGATGGATTCCCTGGCAGCTGCCGTGGGGTCCCTTTACCGCCTACTTCTGCGCAGGCGTCTTTCTCATGCTTCTCTGCCGCGCCCTCTTCGTTCCGTGGCGCAACGTGGCGGTGTTGACCCCGCTGGGAGCGCTGGCCGCCTTTGTCTTGTTCGCTTGAGGAGTCTAAAGCCCAATAATATACCCGCAAACGGAAGGCCCCAATCCGTCGTTTCATCTTGTCGATGGCGAGCCCTGCCGGCACAACCTCGATGCCGTATTTGCCGGCGCCGGCGTATCCCTGTTCTGCGCTCAGGGTATTGCGTGGAATCCGGAGACTTCGACTTTGTTTTCCCGGGCTATGGCTTCGACCTCGGCGCGGCTTTCGCAGGGAAAGTCGCAGGCCAATCCACAGCTCGACGAAAGTTTTCGAGGTACGGGAACGATACGCGCGCTCACCCCCGCTTTGCGGCATGCCCGCTCGAACAAGAGCGCCATGCTCGTCGTTTTGAACGTCGCCAAACAAGTCAAAATGTCCCCTCCAATGTCCCCTCCCAAAGTCAAGGCCAACGTTTCATTATAACTTTTTCACTGAACGCCGGGTAATCGTTCAAACCCCGTATGTGAGATCTCGTCAAAACAAGCACTTGGCCGTGGGAGGTCTCGGGGGGCGAACGAGCTCCGTCCCCCTGAGCTTGAATTGACGTGCGTAAGACGCGATAACGTACTATAATGACGATACTTTTCCAACTGGAGGCCGGGACTTGTTTTACTTAGTAATCGGGATAGTGCTCGTCGTCTTCGGCGTTGGCGCCATCATGACGCAGCGGTCGAGGCAGCGGGCGGAACTGCAGGAGGAAAGCCGAGACGACGAAACCAAGGCCGGCGGAACCGAGATCGGAGAACCCCGTCCGATCGAGCCGGTTCAACCGGGCGAGCCGGCCCCGAAGGCGGAGGTTGCCGATGCGCTTGTGCTGTCGCGCCCTGCCGAAGAGGAACCGCCGCATGCCGCAGAGGCCGAAATAAAAGAAAAAGAGCCGGAGCCCCTCAAATCCAGTTCCTTCGGATTGGAAGAAGAAATAATACCTTTGAAGCCCCTCTTGGCGGCCGCGCCCATCAGCTCTCCCAACGCCGTGACCAGCGCCACCTATGCCTCCGTCGCTCCACCGACCCTCGGCGACTCTCCCTATGCGTACGGCAACACGGAGGAAGCGAAATCGAAGCCCGCTGCGACGCTGCTCCGGTGGAGCGGCAAGATGGGCAGCATCCAGATCGGGAATTTGACCGTTCGCGGGCCGGTAACGTACTGGTCCGACGGGCCCAGCAGCACGCCGGAACCCTCCTGCATCGACATCGCGCTTCCCGTGGAGTACCCCGGCGGAGAATCCGAGCTCCCCAAGGAGGGCGCCGGGTCCTATCGAGAAATGACCCCTCTGCAAAGAGGAGTTTACCTTCTTTGGCTGGCCGAGGGGCGCATTCAGCCTCCCTCCCATATTTCTTATCCGATCCTCTGGCTTTTCGGCCTGGAGCGGCGGGTTCTGTCCGACCGCCTCGATATCGGCATCTGCATAGGCGAGGCCTTTCGCTTGCTGCCCTTGATTTGGTGGGATTCGCTGCGGCAGGGGCTGATCAAATTCATCACCTGGATGGCGGCCAAGGCGTGGCTGCCCGAAGAACAGCTCATGGCTTTCTGCCGGTCGCTTCCGACCGTGCCGACGGAGATTTTGAACATGCTGCTGCGCCCCTACGCCGACGCCAAGCTGCCGCTTCCATCCTCCATCGCCTTTACCGTCATGCGGGCGTCTCCTCTCGCCGAGGAAGAGGGACTGAAACGCTCGATACCACATACCGACGAACTCGTGACGCAGTTTGCGGGCAAATATAAGTCCAAGTGCGCGGGGGGACTTGTGCTGCCCAAGCCCAAAAACTCCATCTTCGTGGCCTACGTTCCCGCCAATCCCACCCTTTCGCGGGACAAAAACCTGGCGGGAGGCGTTTTGGAGCTCCCCGATTTCTTCAAAGACCCCGCTGACTTCGCGCCTCTCGTTGCCGTCTGGAAAGAATTCCTGAAGAACGTCGCCCCTGCCGTCTTTTCCGACTCCCCCGCCGCGTCTTCCGAGCCTCCAAGCGCGGCCGAAGAACTGGAAGATCGCCCCGACTGGGACTCTTTCGTGCGGCGGCTGCAGGGCATGCCCGACGCGGAAGAATCGGCGGAGAATGCGGAAATCTCCTCGCCTCTCGTCACGAGCCTGGAGGCCGTGGCGGACCTGGTGCGCATCGAGCGCCCCGGGCGTTCCGAGTCCGATCAGGGGCAAAAGAGCAAGAAAAAGCCCGGCGCGTCGGATCGCAAAAAAATCGCCGACGCCGCCAGGGTCGAGGGGTTTCTGATCCTGCCGGACCTGGGCATCGCGGGAAAGGAATATCAATGGGACGATCCCGTCGTGCTGGCTCCATTTCCCCCGGGAGAACGTCCGTCGCAGGATTACAACGCCGCGGCGTTGCTGCTGGAGTACGCCTGCGCCTTGACGAGGCTTTCCGGGCCGGAAGGGATGGAAAAATTGAAGACACTGACAGCGCGCTTGGACGATTACTTCTCTCTTTCCTCGGACGATCACTCACGGCTGGACGCGCTTTCTTCCATCTTTTCGGCCATCTTTTCGACGACCTCTTCGAGCGGAAATCCGGATAATATAGGAGAGTGCCTGCAATTTTGGCTGCAGCGGGAACAACGGATCGCGGTACGGGATTTTTTGATACCTTTCTTAGCGCCCGAACAGGACGTTCAAAAAGGCGACGCCAAAGGGGGCCACGCCCAGGGGGGCAATGCGGACTTGATTTCCGCGGTTTGCGGTTCGCTGGGTATAGAACGCCCTTCGTCGTCCGACGCCGCGCCTATGTCCCCGGAGGCGCGTTTGGAGCTGGGATTGCAGGTGGGTAAAACCCTGGCGCCTTTGTTCAAGGGCTGACAAGGCAAGCGTTTGGTTTGATCGCAGGAGGGCGGATCGGGGCTCGGGGGCATAAGCGGAGAGCCGGCGGACCGCGGGTTTAGCGAAACTACAGATTAGGGGGTAGACCATGTTCGAGTACGTGATTGTAGCGGACGATTACACGGGAGCGGCGGAAACGGCGTCGAAGTTCATGAACGGCGGGTACCGTTCTTCCGTAACCCTGGACCCCGGATCTTTGGGGTCGATGCAGCATTTCACAGCCGTGGCGCTCGACACGGAGACTTTTTTCAGCTCTCCTGAAGAAGCGGGGAAAAAGTTGACCAACGTGGCGCGGAACCTGCTGCCCTGGAAAGACAGCACCGTGTTTTTCAAGCGCGTGGAGCCCGCGCTGCGGGGCAACGTGGGCCCCGAGGTCCGCGCTGTGGCCCGGGAGCTGAACTTCGAGTACGTCGTTCTCGTTCCCGCCCTCTCCCGAGGCCGCAGGTTCATCGAAGAAGGCACCGTCTACCTGGACAGTCAAGAACACGCTCCCTCTCTTACCGTGTCCGCCACGCTGGAGGCGGGCGCCGAGATCTTGCGCAAAGGCGGATTCGAGCCGACAGAGGTCTCTTTGGACGATATTCGGAACGGAAAGGTCCCGGAGATCGTCGCAAAGAAAGGCTGTTTTTGCTTCGACTCGGAGAGCGACGAGGACCTCAAGGCGATTGTCCGCGGTATTTTAAACGTAACTCCGGCTAAAAACGTACTTTGGGTCGGCGCCATGGGGTTGGCGGAGGCTCTGGCGATGACCCCCAAGCCCTTTATCGTCGTCGTCGGGACGCCTCATCCCCGCAGCATCCGTCAGGCAAAGCAGCTTTTGGAGCACGCAATGGCCTACCCCGTTCAGTTGGACGCGGGGACGCTGAAAAGCGGGGACGCCGCGGTCGACGCGGAACGGGCGCGCGTCGCGGAGGAGGCGGAAAACCTGCTGCGCTGCGGACAGTCTATTTTATTGGCGGCAACGGTGGACGGGCGTTTCGTCCGCGACTCCTACCCCGATAACGACATCGACGGTTTTCTGGGCTTCATCGCGGAAACCGTGAGAGAAATCATAGGGCGCGTCAAAGTCGGAGGGCTCTGTGTCACGGGTGGAGACTGCACCGTGCGCATCGTCCAAAAAGCCAAGGCCGAAAGCGTCGTGCTGGTGGAGGAAATTCAGGAGGGCATTACTTTTTCGCGGCTCAGCGGGGGGTCTTTCGACGGGCTGCCCTTGATCGCGAAAAGCGGCGCTCTGGGCGGCGAGCGCGCGTTGGTTCACTGCATGGAGTACTTCACGCAAGGCCGGTGAACCGGTGAAAATATAAGTTCAAGGAAGCGGAGTTTTTTCTGCCCCTTCCGCCTCTGCTGTGCCTTCAGGGAGGACGCGGCTCCATTTGCCGGGGGGAAGCCATTTTTGCAGAACGCGCTCGATTTCGCGGAACTCCAGGGGTTTCGAGAGGAAGTCGTTCATGCCGCTTTGCAGGAACATGTCGCGAACGTCTCCCACCACGTTGGCCGTGAGCGCCACGATGGGCAGTTTTCGGTATTTCTCCCCAGGGAGGGCACGGATGATCTGCGTGGCGTCCACTCCGTCCATCTCGGGCATCATGTGGTCCATGAACACGATATCGTAGTCGTTTTCCTCGATGAGCTGGATGGCCGCGGCCCCGGATTGCGCGACGCTCACCTGACCGCCGTACAGGGCCAGCACGTTTTCGGCGATGACCAAGTTGATTTCATTGTCGTCCACCACCAGAAGGGACGTGTCGTGCAGCTGCAAAGAGGAGTCCTCCGCCGTCTGCCCCATCTGCATGGTTTCGTTCTCGGCGCAGGCCGTTCCGTCATCCAGCAGCTTCGCGACGGTGAGGCTCGTGAACGGCATGGAGACGTTTTTCACATGGGGCGGCAGGCCTTGCTCGTGCATGGCATTGTGGGAAATGGCGACGAGTTTCGTTCTCGGGCAGGGCACGGCGCACACCCGGGGATATTTGTCGAAATCGAAAAAGGCGTGAGAATACTGCGCGAAAGTGTCCGGGCCCTTCACGACGTCGAAAGGCACTCTCAAATTTGCGAGTTTCTCGGAAAGAGCCTCGGCCTTGGCTGCGTTCGAAAGCCAGATCGCCACGCGGCGGCCCGGGACTGCCGGGAGAATGACGGCCGGTTTGAGATTTTCGACCCTCTGCATGACGTAAAACGAAAAGCACGAACCCTGTCCGTAAACGCTTTCGACTTGAATCTCTCCGTCCATCAGCCCCACCAGTTTTTTCGAAATGGCGAGCCCGAGCCCCGTCCCCTCGATGCCGCGATTTTTCCGGGTGTCCAATTGAGAAAAGTTTGCGAACAAAAGAGGAATTTCCTCGCTACGGATACCGATGCCGGAGTCCTGTACGGAAATTTTCAGCTTGTACCAGCCGTCTGCGCCGGAGGGTTCCGCGCCCACCGTCAAGGTTATGCGTCCCTCGTGGGTGAACTTCACGGCGTTGGTCAGCAAGTTGATGGCGATCTGTTTGATGCGCGTCATGTCGCCGATCATTTCCCGCGGCATGTGGGGGTCGTCGTTCACGATGAAGTCGAGGGGTTTGTCCCCTATGCGGACGTGGATCATCGTCACGATGTCGTTGATGAAAGAACGGACGTCGTATTTATCGGGCACCAGCTCGACCGCGCCGGCTTCGATCTTCGAGAAATCGAGGATATCGTTGATGATGGAGAGAAGGGTCGTTCCCGCGTTTCTGATGTTGGACAAATGCTCCAGCACGGACTCCTGCGGAAAGTTCCGAAGGGCCAGGTCGGTCAGCCCCAGTATGGCGTTCATCGGGGTCCGAATTTCGTGGCTCATATTGGCCAAAAATTCGGACTTTGCGCGATTGGCGAGCTCGGCCGCCTCCAGGCGCCGTTGTTCGGTGATGTCGGTGTAGAATCCCTCCAAAAGGCGCGGGCTGCCGTCCGGATTCGTCTCCACCACGCGGCTGCGCTCCCATATCCATTTGACGCTGCCGTCCTTCATGATCATCCGGAAAGTCGTTTCGAGAGGCAGGCCGATGGAAAGCGTTTCCGCGTTGATTTTCGCCAGAGCTTCCACGTCGTCGGGGTGCACCATGTCGAAAAATTTCACGGCGTTGTTGTTTATCAGCTCCTGGGGCATATAACCGATGAGGTTGTAACATCCCTCGCTGACGAAAGTGAAAGTGAAGTCCGGAGGGTTGTTCAAACATTGATACACCATGCCCGGCAGGTTGCTCATCAAGATCTCCATGCGCCGCATCAGAAGCCGGCGCTCGGCGCTTTCCATGGCGAGGGCGGTGAAATCCGCGAGAGAGGATGTGAAGTTCTGCTCCTCTATGGTCCATTCGCGCTTGTCGGGGAAATCTTCACAGCGGTCCTGCTCGATGCAAACCACCCCCACCAGCTTTCCTCCCACGCGGATCGGGGCGTCGAGCAGCGCGCAGATCGACGGACCGTACTCGTCCCGCAGATCCGAAAGAGGGTTGGGCTGATCGAGATCGCTGATGACGAGCAAACGCTCGTTCGAAAGCAGCTTGACGTATTCCTGGCGATGGTCCAGGGGAAAATCTTCCTGTACGACCAGCTGGTCCGTCACGCTGTTGTAGCTGGCGATACTCTGAAGGGTCCGCGCATCGTCCGACATCCGCCATATGCCGACACGGTGCGTATTCAGGGCGTCGCATCCCTCCTTGGCGATAACGTTGGCCGAATCTTCCAAAATTCCGGCCGTGAGAGCGGGAGTTTTGGTGATTTTCGCAAGAGCGCTGCTCAATTGATTGGCGTATTCATCGTTGGCGGTATTCATGTCATTCTCCGTTTCGCTTTTAGAGTTTCTCGATATTTCTGCATTCTCTTTATATGTTATGATTATTTTATTATGGCTTCATAATTTGGCAAGACCTAATAAAGATCTCGAAGCGAGAGACGGGTATAATGTGGCGTCAAGTGGCGTTGCAAGGATGGGTTGGAGGTGTGGACTTTTACTGTGGAAGATTGCGTGGAAGATCGCGGCGGGCACCATTTTTTCGACGAGATCGTTTCCATCATAGAGCGCTTGAGGGCGCCGGGAGGGTGCCCCTGGGACAGGGAGCAGAAGCTCTCGGACCTGCGTGCTTATATCGTCGAGGAAGCTTACGAATTGGCGGACGCCATCACGGAAGAGCGCGTGGACAAGGTCCGGGAGGAAGCGGGGGACCTTCTGCTTCAGATTGTTTTTGTCGCCTCCATCGCGAAAGAGACGGGGGCGTTCGACGTCCGGGACGTGGTGCGCACCATCTGCGACAAGTTGGTCCGCCGCCATCCTCACGTGTTCAGCGCCTCGGAAAGCGGGACGAAAGTGGACAGCGGGCAGGTCCTGCGCAACTGGGAACGGATCAAACTCGGAGAACGTCAGGACAGAAAAGAAGAGCTCTCCATTTTGGCCGGAGTCCCTAAAGGACTGCCTCCGTTATTGAAAGCGCATCGAATGCAGGGCAAGGCGGCCCACGTGGGATTCGACTGGCCCAGGGGCGAGGTGGAGCCTCTTTTCGAGAAATTGGGAGAAGAGGTGGCCGAGTTGAAGGAGGCCGTTGCGGCAAATACCGCCGACGCGGTGGAGGACGAGCTGGGGGATGTCCTTTTCATGACGGTGAACCTGGCGCGGCATTTGAACGTCAATCCGGACGGCGCGCTTTCCAGGGCCTGTGTCAAGTTTGCGAAGCGATTCCAGAAAGTGGAGCGGGCTGCCGCGGACAGAGGGCTTCAATTGGAAAACTGCTCGCCGGCGGAACTGGATGCGCTTTGGAATCAAGCCAAGGCAGACGGGGCTTGATCATACCCATAAAACGAGATTCGAGAGGGGAAAAGAAAATGTCAAAAGACAGAGAAAGGGCAAAACACAGCGTGCACAGCGAGGCCTTGCACACCGAGAGCCCCTCCAGCTTGGAGCGGAAGAGCGACGAGCCGCAGCGAAAGAACGAGAATATTTCGCAGATGAAGCGCAAGGGCATGATCATGGAAACGGCCCTGAGAGACGCGCATCAATCCCTGATCGCGACCCGGATGCGCACGGAGGACATGATCCCGGTGCTGGAGGCCATGGACGACGTGGGGTACTACTCCCTGGAGATGTGGGGAGGGGCCACCTTCGACAGCTGTATGCGTTTTCTGGACGAAGACCCCTGGGAGAGGCTGAGAATCATCCGCAAACACATCAAGAAGACGAAACTGCAGATGCTTTTGCGGGGCCAAAATTTGGTGGGGTACCGTCATTACGCCGACGACGCGGTACGGGAGTTCGTCAAGTACGCCGTGGGCAACGGCATCGACATCGTCCGGGTCTTCGACGCGCTGAACGACCTGCGCAACATGGAAATCGCGGCGGATCAGGTGAAAAAGGAAGGCGCTCACCTGCAGATGTGCATCTCCTACACGCTTTCGCCCGTCCACACCTTGGAGGCTTTTGCGGAACTGGCCCACAAGATGTGGAAAATGGGGGCCGACTCCATCGCCATCAAAGACATGGCGGGGCTTTTGAACCCGGTGGACTGCGTCAGCCTCGTGAAGGCCATCAAGGCGAAAACCGACGTCCCCATACAGCTCCATTCGCATTACACCAGCGGCATGGCCTCCATGACTTATTACGCCGGCCTCGAAGCGGGGGCCTCCATCGTGGACACCGCCATTTCGCCGTTCTCCATGGGGACGAGCCAGCCGCCCACGGAGTCCCTGGTGGCGGCCCTGGCGGGCGGGCCCCTGGACACCGGCATTCAGCTCGAAAATCTCGTGCCCGTGGCGGAGTACTTCAAGAAGCTCCGGGAGAAATACAGCAGCCTGATCGCGGACATCGGAGGGGTGGACATCAACATCCTCCGATACCAGATTCCGGGGGGCATGTACTCCAACCTGGTGAACCAGCTCAAGGAGCAGAACGCCCTCGACAAGTTGGAGGACGTCATGCAAGAAATTCCGGTGGTGCGCAAGGCCATGGGCTACCCGCCGCTGGTGACCCCCACCAGTCAGATCGTGGGCACTCAGGCCACGCTGAACGTTCTGACGGGACAAAGGTGGAAGGTCATCCCCAAGGAGGTCAAGCAGTATTTCCTGGGTTACTACGGCACGGCTCCCGCCCCTCTGGACCCGGAGGTGCAGAAGCTGGCCATCGGAAACGAAGAGCCCATCACCTGCAGGCCGGGAGAAAAAATCGCTCCGGAGATGGAGGACGCCGGAACGGCCGCTGGGGCTTGGTCGCTGCAGCCTGAGGACGCCCTGACGTGGATCATGTTCCCGCAGGTGGCGAAGGACTTCCTGCCGAAAAAGTACGCGCGGGTTACGAAAAGAGACGTGGGGCTGAACGAGCTGGTGGACGAAAGCGCCTATCCCGTCTAGCGAGAGTTTCGAACGACGACGATGGAACTCAGCGAAAGCAGCGAAAATACCGAAAGCACGGGTGAAGGGGTGACGGCGGTTCGAGGCGTGCCGAGTCCGTGGCTGGAGGGCGTCGAAATATCCGGCGAGGGCGCGATGCTGCGCCTCTCGGGGGTCAACGACGAAAACTTGGAGGCGATACAAGAGCGCTATCCCGTCAACTTGGTGGTTCGCGGCTGCAGCATTCAGGTGGGTGGGTCCGACAGAGAGCCGGTTCGGATCGTGAGCGACCTGATACGCCAGCTCTCTGTCGTCGCCGACAAAGGATACGACGTACACGTCGCGGATGTGAGGTATGCAATGGACGCGTTGGCGGAGGGGCACGAACCCAAGTTGGAGGCTCTTTATTCGGATATCATCTGCACCACGGCCAAGGGCAGGCCAATCAGGGCGAAGACGGTGGGACAGCGAGCCTACATCGAGGCAATGAGAGACAACGATATCCTTTTTGCCGTGGGGCCCGCGGGAACGGGCAAGACGTACCTGGCGGTCTGCGAGGCGGTGTCGATGCTGAAATCGGGGGCAGTCGCCCGGGTGGTTTTGGTGCGCCCGGCAGTGGAGGCGGGAGAAAGCCTGGGATTTCTGCCCGGAGACCTGAGAGAAAAGGTGGAGCCCTATGTTCGCCCTCTCTACGACGCTTTTTACGATCTTTTGTCCCCAGAGCGATTCGCCAGGTACATCGACAAGGGCGTCATCGAAATAGCTCCCTTGGCCTACATGAGGGGGCGCACCTTGAATGAAAGCTTCATCATTCTGGACGAGGCGCAGAATACCACCCCCGAGCAGATGAAAATGTTTCTGACGCGGTTGGGGTTCGGTTCGAAAGCGGTGGTCACGGGCGACGTCACTCAGATTGACCTGCCGAACGGAAAAGAATCCGGGCTGAACCACGTCCGGTCTGTCCTGAGGAACATCAAAGGGATCGACTTTTTCGACCTGACTCACGCGGACGTGGTGCGTCACGAGATCGTTCAGAAAGTGGTACAGGCTTACGAGCGTTATGAACAGCGTCAAACATAAGATCGGCAAAATCGGGAATAGAGTTTTGTCTCAGGGGTTGCAGCGCGTTTCCGGCGAACTCTATCCTTTTTATCTCGTTCCCATAATGGTTCTTTTATGCGCGGGGATAGTCGTCGTCTTTCTGGAGTGGAGTTACATATCCGGCGGACACACCTTTACGGTTGGCAGCCCCTCGCCTTACAGCTATGTGGCCGTTTCCCCCATGACCTACACGGACGTGACGCTCATGGACGACCTGCGGGACAGGGCGGAAAAATCCGTGGCCTCGGTGATGGTGCGGGACGTGGGCGCAAGCGAGCGCATGAGGCTGAGGTTGTCCGAATTTCGAGCCATCCGGGATTGGACTTCCCCGATGAAGAATTTTCCCGAAAGACTGCTGAGCGCCTTCCGCAACCTATCCGACGACCGCAGAGAAACACTGCTCTCCTCGGCGGACAGCGTGGGTGCCGTCTATTTTGCGGCTCTGGCCTCCGAGGACGCGGGAGCGCTGAGAGAGGAGAAGAAAGAAGAGAAGGCCGTGCTGTGGGCGGAAATCGAGAAAATGGGGATGACCGCCGCCGAGGAGAACCTTCTTTACCAGCTTTTGGAGGAAGTCGCCGACCCCAGCTACAAGGCGGACCCGGAGTTGACAAAGATCGCCCGCGATGCGGCGAAAAAAACGATTCCCTCTATAGAGCGCCGGCTGGAGGCGGGAAAGGTCATCGTGGAGCAAGGGCAGACGGTCACGCCTCAGATCGCGCGTTTGCTGAGGCTTCAAGGCTATTCGGAGGACGAATTTCCCCTGAGCCAGGTGATCGTGCTGTGTCTTTTGATGTGCGTTTTGCCCTTCTGGCTCGAGATTTCGGCGAAAGAAATATCCGGAAGCCGTCCGACAGGAAGCTGCGTCGTTTTCGTCATCGGCACCGGTTGGCTGTGCGAGGTGACGGCCACTCGTTTGGGCGTCATCGGCGCCGGAATCCTGCCTGCGGTTACGATGGCGTATCTTTGTATGCCGCGGCGTTTCGCCTTCAACGTTTGCCTTGCGGGAACGATCTCGGTGGTGTTTTTGATCACGGGCCTCTCCATCTACAACATTTTGTCTTTGCTGGTTTTCGGTTTTGTGCTTTCCATAAGCGGATTCTATGTTCTGCACAAAATCGGCTCGCGGGAAAATCTAGGATATAAAGTTCTTACTTTGGCCGTTCTTTTTGCCGCCGCGAAGATCTTTATCCGTAAATTGCAAGGTTTTCCTGTCACCTGGGAGTCCCTCAGCTTGAGCTGGCCCTTGGGGGAAACCTGGCGCGTGTTCGGGCAGTTTTTGTTTTTCGACCTCGTGGTGACGTATCTCGTCATTGCCCTTTTGCCCATGATCGAGGGCTATATCGGCGTTCTGTCCATTCTCAGGACGAGGGAATTGAGCCACCCCTCCAGCCTGCTGCTCCGAAAACTGCAGGTGGAGGCGCCGGGGACGTATCACCACAGCTTGATGATCGGGGCCTTGGCGGAGACCGTCGCGGACGATCTGGGAATGGACGAGAACCTGGTGAAAGTCGGAGCTTACTACCACGACATCGGAAAGCTGCGCCGCCCTCGGTTCTTTGTCGAAAACCAACTGGGGGGCGAAAACATTCACGATACCATGTCCCCCACGTTATCGGCGGTGGCTATCATCGCCCACGTCCGGGAGGGCATTGAACTGGCGAACGAGTTTGGCCTGCCGAAAAAAGTGAAGGAGTTCATCACCGAACACCACGGCACCACGTGCCTGACTTATTTTTACAAAAAAGCGCTGGCTTTGGGAGAAAAGGTCGAAGCGGAGCAATTTTGCTACCCGGGTCCCAAACCTCGGTCTCGCGAGACGGCGCTTTTGATGCTGCTGGACTCCCTGGAAGCGGCCATGAGGGCGGAGAGCAAGAACATCTCTACGGTGAAAGACATTCGAGAGATCATCGAGCGGGTCGTCGCGACCAAGATTACGGGCAAGCAGCTGGACGAGGTGGATTTTACGTTCAGGGAAATAGACCGTATCAAATCGGCCATGCTCAAAGCTTTCCAGTCGATGTATCACACGAGGACCGTAAAAGAAATAAAGTAGCACTTCCAAATGCGGGAGGGGTATAGGTTTTGAAGTTACAGTTGAATATCGACGCTACAGAGGACGGCGACCCCCATAGTTCCTTTTCGGAGAATGCGGTTGAAAATTTGGAGGGTGTTTTCCAGGAAGAGTTGCCGCTGTTTTCTCCAGACCTGGGCAAGTACGCTCAGGTGGAGGTCTCCGTTTCGTTTTTGAGCGGCGCGGAGATGAGAGAGGTCAACGAAAGCCATAGAAACGTGGACGAGCCCACGGATGTGCTTTCTTTTCCCCTTTGGGAGGACCAGGGAAAATTCGTGCCCCTTGGCCTGCCGGAGTTGCTGCCGTTGGGGGACATTCTCATCTGCCCGGAGGAAGTGAGGCGGACGCACCCTTCCCTGCCTTATACGGAGGCTCTCTGCTTGGTTTTGGCCCACGGCTTTTTGCACTTGCTGGCTTGGGATCACGACACTCCCGAAAAAGAACAGGCGATGTGGGAACGTCAGGACCGCCTCAAGTCAAAGCTGCTGAAGGCCCTGGAGGGGGTTCGCTGATGGAGGTGTTTGCCGATACCGTCGTTCCGTTGATGGAGGGGCTTTTCTGGCTGGCCGTCCTGCTTTTCCTGTCTGCGTTCTGCAGCGCCTCCGAAACGGCCATTACCACCGCGGGGCGAGGCAAGCTCTTGGCCCTGCAGGAGACGCGGCCTTTTTACAAAACGCTGTTCCAGTGGATGCTGGACGATATCCAGCGGGTGCTGACCCTTTGCCTGATCGCCAACAACATCGTCAACATCGGAGCCAGCACTTTGGCCACCGCCATCGCCCTGAGGTTTTTCGGCGTGGGGGGATTGGTTTACGTCGTGCCGTTCATGACCGTGATGATCGTCATCTTCGGCGAAATTCTCCCCAAGAGCGTCGCCATGATTTACTCCGAGCGGGTTCTCTTGTTTTGCACGCCCATTCTGCGCGTCCTCGACTTTTTGGTCTACCCCTTCACCCGCCTGATGCAGACGGGGGTTTACGCGGTGGGGTGGCTTTTCCACATCGACTTGAAACGGCAAAGCCCCTTTGTGACCCGTGAAGAAATCGAGCAGGTCGTCAATATCGGAGAGCAAAGCGGAGCGCTGGAGGCCGTCGAACGCCGCATGATTCACGGCATCATCGACTTCGAGGAAACCCGGGTTTACGAGATCATGGTTCCCCGGGTGGACATGGTGGCGCTGGAGACCACGGACACCATAGGCGCGGCGATAGAGGTGTTCATCGAACACGGGCACTCGCGCCTGCCGGTTTACGACGACAGCCCCGACAACATCGTGGGCATTCTCTACGTCAAGGACACCCTGAAGCATTTGATCGCGGGCGACCTCCAGCAGACCGTGGGATTTCTCGTGCGCGAGCCCATGTTCGTCCCCGAGAGCCTTCGGACCGTGGAGCTGCTGGAGGCGATGCGGCGCGACCACGTGCACATCGCCGTGGTGGTGGACGAATACGGGGGAGTCGCGGGTATCGTCACCATGGAAGACCTTCTGGAAGAAATCGTCGGGGAAATTCAGGACGAATACGACCAGGAAGCTCCCGACATCCTCGAAGAAGAGGACGGCACGTACCTCGTTCAGGGGAACATGAGCCTGGAGAACCTGAGCGAGGCTTTGAAGTGTCCTTTCGAATCCGAGGACGCCGAGAGCATCGCGGGACTCGTTTTATCTTTGGCGGGAAATTTCCCGGAGGACAACGACGAGTTCGAATATGAGAACTGGATCATCAAAGTTGTGGACCTGGAAGACCATCGTATAAAACTGCTTCGCCTCGCCCGAAAGGACCGCGCCCCCAAAAGCACGGAAAGCGGCTTGAAAGATCAAGGCGCGGCGTAGAACAAAGAGCTGAGCTCTCCAGGGGGGCTCCCGGACTCCGCCCCCCTGACTTTGATCAGCGAAGCCGTCTTCGCGCGCTGTCTTTCCGCGATGGGTGGCATGCAAGCCTTTGAATTGCGGAAGCACAAATATCGCATTTAAGGGAACTAAATACGTTGAGTAACCAAGAGAAGCCGTACTTAACACCGAACACCAAAGGAGCCGGAGAGGATTTATGAACAAGCAGCAATTAGCGTCGAAAATCTGGGAATCCGCAAACAAAATGCGGTCGAAAATCGAAGCCAATGAATACAAAGATTACATCCTCGGATTCATCTTCTACAAATACCTGTCGGACACCGAAATCAAGTACGT
>JAISWV010000065.1 GCA_031270755.1 Synergistaceae bacterium | reverse complement strand
CTGAACCTGGACGTCAAAAAAGTGGAAGATCTCATTCCGGACGGCAAGAAATACGGCCTTGCCGGGTCCCTCACCGCCGACTTGGCAATCAAGGGAAAGGCCGCGTCTCCCTCCGTGAGCGGAACTCTCTCCAGCCCCAAGTTCACCGCTTCGGGCTACACGCTGGACAAGCCCTCTCTGTCCTTTGCCTACGACAAGGACACCTTTACCCTGAAAAAAAGCAGCGGGAGCTGGAGCGGACTGCCCATCGAGGCCGGCGGCACGGTGGGCCCCCTGTCCTCCAAGACGCCGTCCATCGCCATGACGGCTCGGATTTCCCTCAAGCCGGAGAATCTAAAGCAGTTCGTCCTCGACATCGACAGCTACAAGTTGCAGGGAACGGTCAACGCAGGCGTGAAGATCACGGGTAAGCTGCCCCAGCCGAAGATCGACCTGGTGGCGTCCTCTCCGGCGCTCTCGGCCTTCGGGGCGGTGGACGCGAAAAACCTGGAGGTCACCACGGCTCTGGCCGGGGACCTGAGCAAACTCGACAAGATAGACCTGACCCTAAAGGCCGCATCTGTGGCCGCTGGCGGTGTGGGACTCCAGGACCTCTCCGCCTCGGTGGGAAAGAACGGGAAGGAGATAAGGCTCGACAACGTATCCGCCAAAAGCGGCAGCGGCTCCATTACAGGCGGGGGAACGGCCGTCATGGAGCCCGACGGGAAAAACGCCGCTCTCAACCTGGCCTTCGACCTTCGGCAGCTGGACTTGGCCGCCCTTTCCCGGGCCGGAGGGGGAGTCGCGCTGACCGGGACGCTTTCCGGCAAGGTGGGGTTGACGGGGTCTTCGTCCAATCCGGCGATTTCCCTCTCGGCGCAGGTTCCGAGCCTTGCCGTGGAGGGCGTGACGCTCTCGGGCCTCACAGCCAACGCCTCGGGCAGCATGAAAGCCATCAAAATCGACGACTTCAAAGCCAACGTGGGAGGAGCTCCTTTTTCCGCCAAGGGAAGCATTTCCCTCTCCGACCCGTTAAAGGCGGACGTGGATATCCTGGGCGAGGGGCTGGATTTGGCGGCATTGACCGCGGGCGTGCCCAGCATGAAGGGGCAGGTGTCGGGGAAGATCGACGTGAAGTTCGGCGTCCAGTCCACGGCCCAAGGGACCGGCGGAACGGGCAGCATCCGGTCTTCCGCCGTCACGGCCTTCGGCGTCAAGACCGGCAGCATCGCCCTCCCCCTGTCCCTCAGCGTGACCTCCAAGGGGAACGTCCTGAAGTCCGAGGGCGGGACCCTGGACCTCTACGGAGGGAAGGTGGTGAACAACCTGACCTTCGACTTGAAGACCATGAAGTTCAGCAATTCCCTCAAGGCCAGCGGCGTCGACGTCAACGCCCTGGCCCAGGACGCCACGGGAGGCCTCGGCGGCAAAATCACGGGCAAAGGAAACCTGTCCCTGAAGATCGACGGAAGCGCTGCTAAAACCCTGTCGTACTCCGGCAGCGGACAGTTCGACATGGGCGAGGGCAGCGTATCCGGATTCTCGGGCCTCAAGATCTTGAGCGCGCTTTACGGAGTGGACGGCATCCGCTACACCAAGGTGACGGCCCCTCTGAAGATCGCCACGGACAAAATTTTCATCGTCAAGGGGGCCTCGGCCGTGTCGCCGGCAAACGACCCCATCTACAAGAGCGCGAAGCTCACCGAGGACGGCTCGGTCACCTTCGATAAAAAATTTTACTTTCTGGTGGACGCCAACGTGAACTTCCAGTTGATCAACGCGCTGTTGGGCGGTACCGCAGGCGGCGCCGAGGCGCTGCTCAAAGGCGGCGGGCTCCAGGATATTTTCAGCGGGAAAAACTTGGAGTCCGCCTTGAAGGGCGCCATCAGCGGTGGCAGAGAGCAGGGCAAGGACGCGGACTTCCGCGACGTGACGGCCAAGGCCACCGGAACGTTCGACAAGCCGTCGGTCTCCCTGGTGAAGGTGGGCCCGTCCTCGAAGCAGGAACAGCCCGCGCAGGCGCCGAAAGAAACCGCGGCCCCGGCAAAAACGCCGGCCAGCCCCCAGGAGATTATCAAGGAAAAAATAATCGACGCTGTTCTTCCCCAGAAAGCCGAGCCCAAAACCTCCGGTTCGGAAACCTCCGGCTCGGAGAACCGCGGCGCGCGCCAGCAGGGGCAGGGCGGCAGCGCCCAACCGGCGCAGAAAAATCCCCCGTCTCCTGAAAAACAAATCGAAAAACAAATTCAAGATCAACTCCAAAAGGGACTCGACAATTTGTTTAAAAAGAGGTAGAAATAAGTACACTGATATATCAATCGACTGTATGCGGATTTTTTTTACTTTTTTACTTTTTAACTTTTTTCATCTTTTTCATCTTTCTCGAGGGGTTGCGCGCATGGAAACGAAGAACACGAAACAACGGCTGGACGATCTTCAAGAACTTCTGCAGGCGGGGTATCTCACGGAAAACGAGTTCCGCGTTGCCCGCATCAACGCCCTCAGAGAAAATGGCGTTGACATCGTCATTCATGGCTCCCGTAAGCCCGAGGTGAAGCGCGTCCGCGAAGAAGAGGAAGAAGAACCGCGGGGATGCGGCTGTGGCTGCCTGCTGGCCGTTTTGCTCGTGATCGTCATCGGAGCCGGAGCGGTGTTTTTCGCTTCCAAGTGGCCCGAGTTCTTAGGAGGCTCTTACCTCCGAACGGTGCGCGGGGGGATAGCGGACCAGTGGTCGAGTTTCTTTTCGGACGAGCCCTCCGGCGCGCTCCCCGACCCCGCGGACCGGCGGAACGTCTCTCTTCCCGCAATCGTCGTCATCGTAAGCGACGACCAGGTCGCGAGCCCTATGCCTTCGCCCGACGCAGAGCCGGGACCCTCGGCCGAAACGCCGCCTGCACCCGAGGCACGTGTTCCTACGACACGTGTGTCCACGGCACGTGTGTCCACGACACGTGTGTCCACGACACCTGTTTCTACCGTGCTTGCGACGACGACCGAGCCTGCAGCGCCGCCTGCGCCGGAGACGTTATCCGCTTCCGAGACGCCCGCGCCTGAGGCACGCGCCGAGCTGGCTCCTCCTCCGGCGCCCTCGGCGGATCCTCTGGCGGGTCGTGTTTCCCTGCCTTCTCTCGACGCGCGGATTTTCGTGCTTCCCAATATCGAAAGCTCCAATGTTCAGGTCTCGAACGACGTCACGGTGGAGGAGCCCAACGTGATCGTCGTGGAGATCCCCAATGTTCCATCGGGTTCTTCGTCTGGCGCTTCGTCGGAGCCGAGGCGGGGAAGCGCCGAAGGAGAACCGGGAAAGCCGCTCCGCCGTGGGGTGGTGTCGGCCCGGAGCGCCAGGATACGCACCGCGCCGGATACGTCCAGAAGCGACAACATCGTCGGATGGGGAAATAGGGGCGACCGTTTTTCGGTTCTGGAGGAAGGCACCGGCAGAGACGGCTCCACGTGGTACCGCATCCGCTACGAAGAGGGCAGCAAACAAGGCTGGATCAGCGGCACTCTGGTCACTTTGGAAAAAGTGGAAAAAGTGGAAAAAGAATAGGGAATGTCGCGGTGACATTCTCTATTCTTTCATTATGTTCACAATTCTTTCATTTGTTCACGATATTGGTGCGCAAGGTTCCCGAGCCGCCGTATTTTCTTCTTTTCCTCACGTAGGTGGCCGCGTCCATGGATAGGCTGTTGGCGGCTTTCCGAACATTGCGGTACATGCCGTAGGCCGTGTCGATGTAATCGCGCTCTATGTCCATCAGCATTTGCTTCAAGTTGAGCGGCTGCCCCAAAGACGACAGAGCGCCGGGCTCTACGGGTTTCTCCTTGAAAATCCCCAGGTCACGCGGCTGGATGTTCTCCTCGGAGCTCAAGATGACGGCTCTTTCGATGACGTTGCGAAGCTCGCGGATGTTTCCCGGCCATTCGTAGGACTGAATTTCGTAGACAGCCGACGGGGCGAACTTTTTTTGAAAACGATAGTGAAGGTTCAGCTCCGCCAAAAAAGCCTCCGCCAGCGGCAGAATGTCGCCGGGGCGGTCCCGTAGCGGCGGCACGGTGAGGGGCAGCACGCTCAGGCGGTAATAGAGGTCTTTGCGAAACTCCTTGACCTCCACCATCTTTTGAAGGTCCCGGTTGGTGGCTCCGATGATGCGCACGTCCACCTTACGCGATACCGTGGAGCCGATCCGCTGGATTTCCTTCTCCTGCAGCAGCCGCAGAAGCTTGACCTGCACGTCCAAGGGCAGGTCGCCGATCTCGTCCAAAAAAATGGTCCCCTCGTTGGCAATCTCCACCAATCCCATTTTTCCGTCTTTTTTTGCGCCGGTGAAAGAACCCGCTTCGTAGCCGAACAGCTCGCTTTCCACGAGCTGCGCCGGGATCGCCCCGCAGTTCACCTTGATGATGGGGCGGTCTTTGCGCGGACTGTTCTGATGGATGTAAGAGGCGATGATCTCCTTGCCCACGCCGGTTTCCCCCAATAAAAGCACGGTGGTCTCCATAGGGGCGACCTTGTTGACGACCAGCATGGTCTGGAGCATCGTCGGGTCCACGGCGATCATGTTCCCGACGCCCATGATCTGTTTGCGTATGATCTCCAGCTCCGAAAGCTGTCTTTTCGCAAGTTCTTCTTCTTTGTGCAGCTGGTCGCGGAGCTTCCATATCTCCGTGATGTCCCGGACGTTGGTCACGACCATGACGATGTTGTCCTGGTCGTCGAAAGTGGGGGTGCTGGTGATGACGGCTTGTTTTCCCGTCTTGAACTTCTGTTCCAGGGTGATGGACTCCCGCTTTTCCAGCGCGAGCAAGGTCCCGGAGACGGAGATGAGTCCTCCGGCCACCAGGTCGCGCATGTTCCTGCCGATCACGTCGGATCGTTTGAGGCCGGAGATGATCTCGTAGGAAGTGTTGATTTTTATGGTGTCGGCATTGCCGTCCGTGATGTAGATGCCGTCGTAAGAGCTCTCCAAAACGGCGTCCAAGAGGATGTTCAAGGGGTCTTGGATGTCCCCTATGATGTGCTCGGCGTTGCTGTGATAGTAAGCCGCTTTTCTGGTCTGCATGTTCGTCCTCCCCAAAAAATTCACGCGTAACGTCTGTTGTACATATCCCCGACGAACATTTCTTCCCGATACTTGGCAACGGCCCGTCTGGAAATTTTTATTCCCTGCTCCGCCAGAAGCAGCGTCAAATAATTATCGCTGTGGGGTTTGGCCCTGTCTTCTCCGTCGATCAACTCCCGAATCCGCGTTTTGATCCCCTCCCGGGTCGCCTCTATAGGAGTCGTTCCCGTTGCGGATTCCATGGAGCCGCCGACGGAGCTGCCGGAAGAAGAAATTCCCGGGGCGAACAGGGAGCGCATTTCGCAGACCCCGCCCGGATGCTGCAGGTATTTGTTTTTGACCGCCCGGCTCACGGTGGAGGGGTGCATCTCCAACTCGTCGGCGAGGCCCGTCATCGTAAGCGGCTCGAGAGGCCCGCCCCGCAGGAAAAACTTGGAGTGGTGAGCGGCAAGAAACCGGCCGATACGCAGCAGAGTATTGTGCCGCTTTTGGATGGCGTCGTTCAAAAAATGAAAGCGCTGCGCCTTCTGCTTCAGATACTCTTTCAGCTCCGCGTCCTCCGTTTCGCGGGCCAGCTTCTCATAATAGTCGCAGGCCTCGAACCGCTCGAACCACTTGTCGTTCAGCTCCACGTTCCAAACGTCGTTTTCGTAGGCGAGAAGGATATCGGGAATCACGTATGGATCGGTTTTCCCCGGCAAGCCGTTCAGCGGCTTCGGCCTGAGGTTCCTGATCGTATCGACGCAGCGGCGGACGCGGGAAACGTCCACCTTCAGCGTCCGCGCGATGGCCCCGATCTTTCCCTTCGCCACGTCGGGCAGGTGGCGGGTCACTATCGCGCGAAGGACGCCGTCGTCGTTGCCCGCGGCGTCCAGTTGACAAAGCAGACACTCTTCGACGCTGGAGGAACCGATTCCCGGGGGGTCGAGGTTTTGCAGGACATCGAGGCACTCGCGGAGTAAAGGAAGGGGCGTTTGGAAAACTTC
>JAISWV010000414.1 GCA_031270755.1 Synergistaceae bacterium | reverse complement strand
AATGATGATACCCCGAACTCCGTAAAATTGAAAAGGCGCGATAAAGTTGTTCGGCAAGAAAAAGAAAGCACATTTCATGAGGAAACGTCATCCGCGAGAGGGCCACGCCCTTGTCGGCCCGGTTCTTCACGGCCGAGGAGATTCCCCAGGGCCCGCCTATGGCCAGAACGACCCTGCCCGCGGCCGACTCCATCTCCTGCGACAGCAAATCGGCGAAACCGACGCTGTCCCGTTCTTCCCCGTCCTCTCGAAGAAGGAGCAGCCGGTCCCGGGGCCGGAGGACCTTCAGCATCTCCTGCCCTTCCCGTTCCCTGCGGTCCTCCGGGGAACCCGCCCGGTCGGGGATGTGCTCCGCCGAGACGACGCCGCTGGGTTGGATGCGCTCCAGATACTCCCGGGACAGAGAGGCTATCCGCTTGTCTTTGACCCTGCCGACGGAGAGAACGACGACTTTAGGCATGAGACCATAGGGGCGGCGGCGACGAAAAGCCGGTTTCTCGAACCACGGTCTCACTCCTCCGAGGGGGAAGGCGCTATGGGAAGCGAGATCAAAACGCTGGCCCCGTTGGCGTTGTCCGTGCGCTTCGTGAGCACGAGGTTGCCTCCATGGGAGATGACGACTTGGCGGGTAAAAGCCAGCCCCAACCCCGTGGATCCCCATCCGGACTTCTGATACCCGCGGTTTTCAGCGTAGCCCGGTCCCGGGCCGTTGTCCAGCACCTCGATCTCCAGGTACTGGACGTTGCGTTTGACTCGAAGGGCGATGTCTTTCGCCCCTGCCGTGAGGTTGGCTCTCCACGCGTTGTCCAGGATGTTGAGGAGCGCGCGAATGAGGCGAATTTCGTTGATCGACAGCAGAAGCCGGTTGGTATCCGGGGCTATCGTCGTGGAGACGTACTCGCCCCATGGAAACGGACGGACGTGTTTTTCCAGGTTGTCGAAAAACGATTCCACCTGGACGATACACCGCTGATCTTCGTGGAGGATCTCTCCGATCATGTGTTCCATGTAGTTCGCGGCTTTGAGCATGATCTTGGCTTTTTCCAGCGTGGGCTCGTCCCCGCTTCCGCTCTGGAGCATGAGGGCCATGCCCTTGATGGCCGCCAGGGGGTTTCGAAGGTCGTGAACCAAGCTTCGCATGTCCACCATGCTCACCTCCCGAAGCCCGTCCCCTTCCGTGCCCGACCGCCGCGGTTCGTTTTCCCAGAACTGCCGCACCTGACTCAAACGGATGGAGTAGCGCGTCAAAAGCCAGGTGGACGTCATGGCCCCGGCCATGAAGCTCAAAAACAGCGCCGTACCCGTCATGCTGGCGATGGCGACCTCTTCGTAGGAGCGGTACATGTCCCGGAAAAGAGTCGAGAAAGCCTGAGTGTTGCCCGGAAAGTTGGGTAAAAGCTCGAGGCTCTGAAAGGAGTAGACCCAAAGCAGAATGGCGGCGCCCTTGTCGACCCAATTTTCCACCTGCCGCGTCAAGAGCTGGAAGAGAGCCAGCAGAAGGATCATGATGGACAGGCTCAGGGGGAAGGTGTAGGTGAGCTGGCTGGAGATCAGGGGAAGCACCGTCCAGGCCGCCCATATGCCCACGGAGGAAAAGACGAGGCTGATGGCGAGCTCCGCCCGGCGGAAATAATAGCCTACCCCCTTGCCGATCAAGGCCCATCCCAGAAGCAGCAAAAGTATTTGGGAACCGTGCACGAGGACGCTGAAGGTGGAACCGAAGAACATGGGGCCGAACGCCCGTTCCCGCAGGCGCTCCGCGACGTGGGCGATGTGCAGGTTGCCGTAATAAAGACCGACCCAGTCGACCAGCAGGATAAAAATCCCCAGCAGTATCCGTTGGAATGCCCCGCGCTCCACCACGGGCAAAAGCGTTTGATTCCCCCACATCGAGCCTGCACCTCGAAAAGAAAATTTATAGAAGACACTGTGCCGTTGCGTTATAATAACTCTATTTTGCGACGTAAATAAAACTCCGTTCGTCAGACGGCGGCGCTTTTCAAGTATAAGAGTCTTTTGTCCGAAATATAAGGGGCTTTGTGTAAAAAATTATGTAATTTACCGACGAATCACATCGAACGTATCACATGGAAATGGAGGTGAGGCTGTGGAGATCGGCAATGAGGAAACGACGGTGCACGACGCCCTTTCTCTGACCTACGAAGAATGGCGGAAGTTGGTCGTGGAAGATTGGAAGGAGCCTCGCTTCCGGGCGGACCAGATTTGCGGGTGGATCTACGCGAAAAAAGTTTTCGACTGTCACGGAATGACGAATCTCTCGAAGACCTTGAGGGACAAAATGATCTACGAGTCGCTGGTGAAGCTTCCCATTCAGATCAAGGAGCTGAAGTCCAAGGACGGGACGCGAAAATATTTGTGGCGGTTCGAGGACGGCAGCCGCGTCGAGTCCGTTTTGCTAGACCACGGCAACCACACGACGGCCTGCATCTCCAGTCAGGCAGGGTGTCCGCTGGGTTGCGTTTTTTGCGCCACGGGCCAAGGGGGTTTCGTGCGCAACCTTACGGCCGGGGAGATTGTGGGGCAGTTTTTGCTCATGGAGCAGCGCCTGGGAAAGAACATCGACAACGTCGTTTTCATGGGGATGGGGGAGCCTTTGCTCAACGACGTCAACGTCTTCAAGAGCATCCGGGCTTTGAACCACCCCAAGATGCGCAACCTGGGCGCGCGGCACATCACCGTCTCCACGTCGGGCATCGTTCCCGGCATCCGCGATTTTGCGGATTTCGAGGTTCCCGTGCGGCTGTCCGTCTCCCTCCACGCGCCCAACGACGCTTTACGCGGCAAGTTGATGCCCGTGAACAAACGGTATTCCCTCGTGGCTCTCGTTGAAGCGATGCGCTATTATCAAGATCGTACGGGCGAGCGCATCACGATCGAGTACGTTCTGATAGACGGACTCAACGACGATCCCCAACTGGCCTTTGAAATGGCGGCGCTTTTGAATGGACTTGGGGTCTACGTCAACGTCATTCCCTGCAATCCCGTCGATGCCTCCGCAACGGGAAACGGCGCAATGAGAAACAGTTTGAAGCGTCCGGCCGAGGCCCGGATAAAGGCGTTTTGTTCCGCGCTGGCGGAGCTCTCCATCGAGTTCGAGGTCCGGCGGGAAAAAGGAGCGGATATTTTGGCGGCCTGCGGCCAATTGGCGGGCGCGACGAAGTAACGAAAGCAACGAAAGCAACGGGGCGTCCTCTTGCCGAGAATTTATTTTATGTCAATTTTTTAATTTACAAGGGAGACTGTGCGAACGTGAAAAATTTGAGATCTAAATTTATCGGGTTTATGCTGTCGGGACTGATCGTACTTTTGTCCTTTTCTTTGTTTGGCACAGGGCCGGCATGGGCCGCGGACCCCGGGAAGCTCACGAGATACGCGCCGGGCGAGGCTGTCGTGGTGCTCAAAAATCGAGTCGGCCAGCTGAGCGCCGCGGCCTTGTCGAGCGGAGCGGGCGAACGTTACGTCACGAGCCTCGCCGCAAGTGTCGAAGCGAAGCCCGTCACCACCTACGCGTCGTTGTCCGAGGCCCAGAACGGCATTTTCGTTTTGGTGCGGTCCGAAACGAAAAGTACGGCGGAACTGGTCGCCGAGCTCGGGAAAAACCCGGACGTTCTGTACGCGTCCCCCAACTATCGTATACGGGCCGCAAGAACGCCCAACGACCCGCGTTACGAGGAACAATGGGGCATGAAGAGCATCGAGGCGGACGAAGCGTGGGACACGACCACGGGAAGCGACGATATCTACGTCGCCGTGATAGACAGCGGGGTGTACGCCGAACACGAGGACCTGGCGCCCAACATCGACAAGACCCTGAGCCGAAACTTCGTCAATCCGAAAGATGACTCGACGCCCGTCAACGACTCGAATTTCGCCGACGGCGACGGGCACGGAACTCACGTGGCAGGGATCATCGCCGCCGTGGGAGACAACGGCAAGGGGGTCGCTGGCGTCAACTGGAACGCAAAAATCATCGCCTTGAGGGCCCTGGACAACGAAGGCAGCGGATACATCACCTGGATCATCGCCGCACTGGATTACTTCGTCAAACTTTTGCAGGATAACCCCGACTTGCGCGTCCCCGCGGTCAACCTTTCGCTGGGGGGATGGTATTCCGAAACTCCGGCAGAAATGCAAAAATCGCCGCTGTGGCTGGCCTTCCAGGCCGTCGACCGCACCAACCGAAGCGTCATCGTCGTCGCGGCGGGCAATGAAGCCCACGAAGTGGGGGCTCCGGCGCTTTTCGACATCAGGGAGTTGGATATTTCCAAGGGAGATTATTGTTATCCCGCTTCCTTTACGGGTCTGAACAACCTCCTTGTGGTGGGGGCCATCACCCAGAACGACGAAGCGCTTTCCTCCAGCAACGGAGGCAGCAACTGGAGCGCCAATTCGGTGCATTTGGCTGCCCCGGGAGCGGCAATCATGAGCACTTACTCGCCTTTGAGCAGCACCAAAGCCCTTTACAGCAGTTCCTCCGGGACATCCATGGCGGCGCCCCACGCCTCGGGCGCACTGGCCTTGGTGACGTCCCGCCGCTCAGACTTGAACGCGTATCAACTGAAAAACCTGCTTTGCAGCACCGCGGACGCCGACGTCAACCCCAAGTCCCCCGGCACGTACGGGCCCTATACCTTTTCTCCCCAAAACGTTCCCGACAGGACCCTTTCAAAATACGGACTCTTGAACGTCAGCGCCGCTTTGAAGGGGGAGGTGCCCACGATTCCCGTCACCGACATCGAGGTCACCCCCGCCACCGCCTCTTTGACCGTGGGGGATACCCTGCAGCTTCGCGCCGCTCTGACCCCCGAGTACGCGACGGATGTGCGCGTCGAATGGAGCGTCAACCTGCCGGGAGTGGTTTCCGTGGACAATACGGGCCTGGTGACGGGGCTGGGAGTGGGAAGGGCCACCGTCACCGCGCGTGCGTTAGGAGGCAGCGAAGTCACCGCAAGCGCGCTCATCGCCGTGACGGAGCCGGCATCCACGCCCACTCCCAACCCGCCCTCGACTGACCCCACGCCCACGCCGACTCCAACCCCTACCCCAACGCCGGTCGAGCAAGTCGGGCGGGACCCGGCTGTGGACGTTCAGATCGACTCGGTCAATAGACAGCTGGGCTCTGTGTACGTCGATTTCGGCAGCCTGACCGGCACTCCTTACGTGCCCAGCCAGGCGGGGTGGGGCGTCGTCTCCTATGTGAGCGGAGCGAGGCTCTGGAGGCAGGATTACCCCTCCAGAGTGCCCGGCGGATACGTCACGACGGGGAAACCCTCTGTGGTGATCGAGGTGGACGTTTCTTCCATTTACGAAGCCGGCGGCGTCGCCCTGGTGCCCATTGTGCTGCAGTACGCGATATCGGCGCGGGAGCTGTACAATCTTTTCGGAGAAGAGACGGCCCGGGCCATTCTCACGAACCCCGTCAGATACAACTCGCGTATTTTCGGGCGATTTGCCATATATAAAG
>JAISWV010000398.1 GCA_031270755.1 Synergistaceae bacterium | reverse complement strand
TGGAGGTCTCGTGATGCTCCTGCTGGGGTGCCAGAGGGGACTCGGCGATTACTGTGTGAGACCCACCTCCCTGCCCTACGAGGAAGTTCGGAGTTTAGTGCGCTCGCTGGGGACGGAGGGCTACGTGGAAACGAAACGGGCCGAGCTGGGAGAGGAATCTCTGCCTTTTTACGAGAATTTCCTCACTCAGAGCAACGGGGAAGCCCTGCGCAAAGCGGATATTTTCGTCTATACGCCTGACATTCCCATTGAAACGATGAAAAGTTTCGGCCTGTTCAGGGCCTTTGCCTCCGCAGAGGAAATGATTGAAGCCGCCCTTCGGTTTCACCCGAAAGCTGATGTGGTTCTTTCCCCTTCCGGCGGAGTGTGTTATCCCGTCTTTTGATACCTGTTTCAGAAAGAGGAGGAATAAGTCTTGAATCTGACCGACGAAGAAAAAAGGATGCTGGACGGCGAGATGGGCGAAGGCGTCCGTAAGGCGATGGATATGCTCGTCGCCATGGGGAAGGCTTTCGACGCGCCCAGGATGATTCCCGTGACTCGAACCCATGTGGCGATGAGCGGGCAGGAGGGGGACACGTATTGGTGCGAGTTGCTGGTGAACGGCGGCGCCGCTTGTAAAATCATTCCCACGACGAACCCGAACTGGGACGTTCCGACTCTGAACCGCCGCTACGAAGTGCCAGCGGATCGACTTTTTCTGGCCCGCAGGACGGACGACGTTTACAGAAGGATCGGCGCGGCCATCACCTACTGCTGCACCCCGGAATTGGCGGGTAACGTTCCCGTATTCGGTGAACACGTGGCATTTTCGGAATCCAGCGCGACGCCCTACGTCAATGCCGTTCTGGGAGCGAGATCGAACCGCGAGTCCTCCGTGAGCGCCCTGGCGTCATCCGTCACAGGAGTTACCCCTTATTACGGCCTGCACTTGGATGAAAATCGCAGAGGCAACATGACCGTCTATGTGGATACGGAGGTAAAGGGACCCTATGAGTGGGGGCTTTTGGGGTGGTTCATCGGATTGCACGCGGGGACGAATGTGCCGGTGATCCTCTTCAACAAAAAGGCTTATGACGTCCGCCCCACCCCCGAAGAACTTCTATATTTCACCACCGAATCCAATACCTCCGGCGCGATGCCCATGTTCCACATGCCGGGGATCACTCCAGAAGCTCCCACGGCGGAGGCGGCTTTCGGCGGCAACAAATCCGCTTCGGAACTCCGCGTGACCCGAGCCGACTTGGAGAAAATGGAGAACCTCATCAGCGATCCCGCCGGAAAAATACACCTGGTCCTCATCGGCTGCCCCCATTACACCTATGCTCAACTTCGCGGCGTGGCCGATCTCATAAACGACCGCAGAATACACCCCGACGTGGATTTCTGGATACTGTCTTCCTGGGATGCCATCGAACTGGCGCGGCGGAGCGGGCATCTGGAAACGATAGAGCGGAGCGGCATTCGCGTGGTCCCCGACACCTGCATGGACCAACCGCCTTTCGACCAATTCAAGGGCAAGCTGAATATGACGGACTCGGCCAAGTGCGCTCATTATCAGAAACGCCGCGGTTTGCCTTTTGTGCTGCGGCGAATCGAAGAGTGCATCGACGCCGCCGTAAAGAGTTCGGTATAGAGGACTCGGCGCGAAAAATCCGCGCGGGCGCACGCTCTAGCGGTTTGCATGATCATGTGCTGGAAAAAGACGCCCGGCACTTGTGACAGGCGAATAAAAATTTGTACAAAAAAGAGCCGGCGGCTCTGAAAAAGGGGGAAAGTTCTGTGAAGACTCGCACCGTGAAATGCCGAAAGCTCATTGGCGGTTGCGCCGAAGGAGAGGCCATCGTGTCGCGCGAAGCCATAAATTTCTACCTCTGCGATCCCGCAACCGGAGAATTGCTGGAAAAGAACCACCATCTCAAAGGAAAAAGTTTTGCCCGTAAGGTCGTCGTCCTTCCGACGGGCAAGGGGAGTTCCGTAGTGCAACTGGACGGATTGTATCAGATGTTGGAGAAAAACAACCTTCCCAAAGCCATCATCGTCATCGATCCCGAACCGGTTCTCGTGTCGTCGGTTTATGTGGTGAACGTTCCCATGGTGGACAAAATGGAAGATGACCCCTATACCCTCATCGAAGACGGAGACTGGGTCAAAGTGGACGCGGACAGCCAGATCGTCACAGTCGCCGAAAAATTCTGAACGACACAAACAAAATAAAGCCTGGGCAGTCACAGGCCCCCACCAGAGGTGGGGGCCTGATTTTATGAATCGCTCAAAGCGGTTAAAAACCTTAACCGAAGCGTTTTCGGTGAGGTACTTGTTTGCTGTGATTTTGAAAACTTTGATTCTCGCGTTGATACTCTCAATCAGAATGCGCTCACGCGAAATACGGTGGTTTTCACGTTTTTCTTCGGCGGAAAGTACCCCTCCTCCTACGCTGGATTCATAAAGTTTAAAGCCGTAGCAACTGCCTGAGGCGTGAGCCGCGCAACGGAGACCCCCCTTGCAATACTTTATACTTATCAAGCTAATACACTATAAAACAAAAATCCTCAGGAAACCCCAAGGATTCGATCCGCCATGAATATTTTTTCGTTCTTTTTCGGGTCTTTTCCAGCTTTTTCATGGCGGCCCCAACGGGATTCGAACCCGTGTTTTAGCCTTGAGAGG
>JAISWV010000382.1 GCA_031270755.1 Synergistaceae bacterium | reverse complement strand
GCCAGAGAGACTGAGCTCGTTGCACTTTTCAAGTAAGAATTTCGTCGAGCAAACCCTCATCTCGGCAAGAGCTTCTTTGATACCTACACGACTCGCCGGAATACTTCGCTCATTCCACCAATTCATTGAGCAAATCGCGGCGCAATTTTCTGAAATTTTCCCTTGCGTTGACTGTAGTGCCTATCGGCAAATGGTGAAGGTTCTTTATTCGCTCAACTTTCTGGATTGCAGCTGTCGCTTCATCGATGACAATTTCCGCGGCTTCAAGGTTCTTGTGCATCAAAGTGTAGTGCATAGCGGCTATCCTTTTTCCGGTCATACAAAAACTCTATGGGCCAGCCCGCGACGTTGCCGCACGCAAAAACGCGCCCGCGGCCTTTCCACCACGCTTCGAACGTCGAGGGGTCGCGTATGGCGTCGTTCCATTCAATGTTTTTTTTTGAAAAGGTTTTTTTGGGAAAAAACACGGGCCGCCCGGTGCGCGTGAAGAGTTTCTTTTTCCAGGGACGACTCTCGATCCAGGGCAGGAAATTTTCGAGCCGCGCGTGCCGGTCGGGGCGGTGATGGTAGAGCAAGGTGGTTTCCTTGGGAGCCCAGCCGGTTTCAGCGAAAAGACGCGCCGTGCTTTCCGTGTCGTTGGCGGAGAACGCCGCGGCCAGCTCGTCCGTTCCGCTGTGCAGGACGCGAAAATCCGCGATGTCGGGAGGAAGTTCGGACATGGCCCGCACGGCCCGCCCGATGTCCAGGGAAAACGGGGCAATGCCGCTGTTGCATAATTCCAGAACCAGCCTGGCGAGGGACAGGTTTTCGGCGTCGTGAGAGGGGCAAAGAAAACCGGAAGAAAGAGTGTACAAAGGATTATCGTTGGCTCTGAACAGGGCGAGGAGTCGAGGAATGTTCAGCTCCCCGCCCCCTGCCACAGGAACGCCCCGAGGAATGCCGCGCAAAAGCGCTCTTGCCGCGCCCTCGCGGGTGGGGCCCCACACCTCTCCGTGATCCGTGCGCAGCGTCGTCCACACCATCAGAACAGGAGAGACGAGATCGGGGGCGAAGCGCTGCAGATCGGGGTGCACCGCGCTGTTCTCGACGACGAGTGCCTGGGTTTCCGGCGGGACCTGCGTCATCCACCAGAGCATCTCCCGTATATGGGCTGGAGACGTACGCCGGATGGGGCGTTCTCCCGCCGGCGAGAGCTCTCTCGGGATCACTCCCGTGACGCGCGCGTAAGAAACGAGGCCGCACGCCGTAAAACCGGCGTGTAAGAGGCGCGTCACGCTGCTCTTCCCTCTGGCTCCGGTGACGACGATGCGTACGGGAATACCCTTCAGGCTGCGCAGCATATTGTTTCCCTGTTTCCCGCGCTTTGACGCGTGCCGCTACAACCCCGCCAAAAACGCCAGCAGCAGTCCTCCGGCCAGGACCGAGCCGATCTGCCCCGACACGTTGGCGCCCACGGCCTGCATCAAGATGAAGTTGTTCTTGTCCTCCTTCGCCGCCATTTTCTGTATCACCCGGGAGGACATGGGGAAGGCCGAAATTCCCGCCGCCCCGATCATGGGGTTGATCTTGTGGGTCAGGAACAGGTTCAGCACCTTGGCCGCCAGCACTCCCATCGCCGTGTCCAGAATGAAAGCCACCAACCCCAGCCCCATGATGCCCAGAGTCATCGGCTGCAAAAACTCCCCGCCGGTCATTTTATTCGAGATAGAGAGCCCCAGGAGGATCGTCACGATGTTGGCCAGCTCGTTTTGGGCGCCCTTCGCCAGGCGCTCCACCACGCCGCTTTCCCGCAACAGGTTGCCAAACATCAAAAAACCGATGAGCGACGCCGACGCGGGCACCAAAATTCCCGCGAACAGCGTGACGGCGATGGGAAAAAGGATTTTGGCCGACTGAGACACCTGTTTTTCATGATAGGTCATAGGAATGCGGCGCTCCGCATCGGTGGTCAGGAGGCGAATGACGGGCGGCTGAATGATGGGGACGAGGGACATGTAAGAGTAGGCGGCTACCGATATCGACCCCAGCAAATTAGGGGCGAAGCGGTTGGCGACGTAAATCGAGGTCGGGCCGTCCGCCGCGCCGATGATGCCGATAGACGCCGCCTCTTTTATGGAAAATCCGAAAAAGTAATAGGCGATGCCCATAGTGAGGAAAATCCCCCCCTGGGCCAGAAGGCCGAATATCATCGTCACGGGCGTCTGGAAAAGAGGCGCGAAGTCGATCATCGCGCCGATGGCGATGAAGATCAAGAGGGGGAAAAGCTCCGTTTGTATGCCCATCTCGAAGAGGCGGCTGACCGCGCCGACTTCGACGTGTCCGCCGCTGATCTGGGTCAGAGCCGAGGACAGAGGAATATTGACCAGCAGAGTGCCGAAACCCATAGGAAGGAGTAACGTGGGTTCGTACTCCTTTACGATGGCCAGGTAAATCAGCGTCAAGCCCACTACGATCATAACTCCCTGCTGCCACGTCATCGAGAAAATACCGTTAAAAAGTTCCATTTTTTTGAGTCCTTTCAGCAGGCCATTCAATAGGCTAATTTGTAAATTTCCAAAATGTCGTCGGAGGTGAGGGGTTTGAGCGCCCCGAAAGGCGCAAAAGCCGCGGCGTTTTGGGTGACGCGTTCGATATCGGCCTCTCCGATCTTCAACTCCCGCAGGGTCGTCGGGGCGCCTACCGAACGATAAAAACTTTCCAGGCGCTCTATGCCCTCCAGGGCCCTCTCTTCTTCGTCGCTTCCTTGGCCGCCTCCCCCGGCGCCGAACACGGCCTCCGCAAATCGGGCGAAGGGAGTTGGGTTTTCCTTATGGAGATAACGCGCCCACGCGGGCATCATAACGGACAGGGACGCCCCGTGGGGAACGCCGAAAAGAAGGCTGAGCGAGTGCCCCAGTTTGTGAGAGGAAAAATCTCCCCTTCCACCGCGGCCGCAGGAAAGCGAGCCATTGTGCGCCAAGGAGGCCGCCCACGCGTACTGAGCCCGGGCCTCGTAATTTTCGGGGTTCATGCGCAGTTCCGGGATCAGCTCGATCATGCTTTTCACGATGGCGTATCCTTGGGCGTCCATGAGTCCCACGCCCTCCGCTCCGTCGAAAAGGCGCTCCATCGCATGGGTCATGATATCAATACCGCCGTTTACCGTCTGCTCCTCCGGCAGGGAAGTTTGCACCCAGGGGTCGATGATGGAGACGCGGGGGAAAATGAAGGGGCTGTTGAAGGAGGTCTTCGCCTCCCTTTCCGGGTTCGAGACGACCGCGATGTTGTTGACCTCGGAGGCCGTGGCCGAGGCCGTCAAAACGCCGAAAATCGGCAGAGCGCGCTGCAGCTCCGACGCCTTGCCCTCGAAGAAATCCCAGGGGTCGCCCTTATAAAACGCGCCGGCTGCTATGGTCTTGGCCGTATCGAAGACGCTGCCTCCGCCTACCGGAACGACGGCGTCCACCGGGGACGCCTTCACCCGCGCCACTCCCTCGCGCACCTTGTCGATTGTGGGGTTGGACTTTACCCCCCCCAGCTCGGGAAAGGCGATGTTTCTTTTCGTCAAGGCCTCCGTCACCTGCGTGTACACGCCGTTTTTAAAAATCGCTTTGCCGCCGTAAACCAACAGCACGCTTTTCGCCTTGACAGCGGCCAGCTGATCGGCGATTTGCGGGATCGTGTCCTTGCCGAAGATCACGATCGTAGGGTTCCACCATGTAAAATTCTTCACTGCTACCACCTCCGAGAAAGGAGCGACCCTCTTCTTTATGCCCGTAAACACATCTTTCCATTATACAGGGAGGCTCTGCGATTTTGCTTTTTTCAGGCGGAGCTTCCCTCCCTTCGATCTTCCCCTTGATTTTCCCTTCGATCTTCAAATAGGTCCAGTCCTAAGCGTTTGTATGCCCATAGCAGAAAACAGAGAGCCAGGGTTCCGCCTCCGATATCCATAGCGGGGAAGCAGTACCATACACCAGAAAGCCCCCAGATTTTAGGCAGGAACCAGAGGGCTGGGATCAAAAAAAGGAGCTGGCGCGCGAGGTTGAGGAAAAGACATATCTTTGCCTTTCCCAGTCCCTGAAAAAAACTGATGCCGATCAGGGCGATTCCCACGAACAGCACTCCGGCGTAGGATATCCGGGCTCCCGCCGCCGCCATATTCAAAAGCTCGGCGTCGGCCGTGAAGAGGCGCAGCATTTTCTCGGCCCAGAAGGTGACGCTCAGCGCACTGCAAATGAAATACACCGACGCCAGGATCAGCGCCCATTTCAAAATTTCGAGAATGCGTTTCATGAAGCGCGCACCGTAGTTATAGGCGAAGAGGGTCTGGGCCGCTTCCCCTATGCCGATCACCGGCATGAACAAAAGAGAATCCCACCCCATGAAGGCCCCCATGGCCGAAACTGCCAGGTCCCCTCCATAGAAAGCGAGAGCCCTGTTGAAAAGAATGAAAAAAAAGGTGAAGGACATCTCCGTCAAAAAAGGAGAAAGGCCCAAGGGCAGCGTCGACCCCAGCAAAGAAAGCCGGGGCGTGAGGTGTTTCGCGCGGAAACGCAGCACCCCCAGACGGCGGAAGTAAAAAGAAAGAACCCAGACGGCGGCGATACCTTGAGAGATGATCGTTCCCCATGCCGCGCCGGCGATTCCCATGTCCAGGTAAATGATGAAGACGGCGTCCAAAACGATGTTGGAGAACGCCCCCAGCATTTGCGTTCCCATGGCGAAAGCCGGCCGCCCTTCCGCCCGGATGCAGAAGTTCAAGGTGAACGCCAGGGCCGAAAACGGGATGCCCCACAAGATGATCTCCAAATACTCCCGCGCAGGCTCCAGAAGGGTCTCGCCGGCTCCGCTGAGTCTCAGGATGAAATCCAGTTTCCACGCGCTGAAAAGCGCTATGGAACATGCCGCGACGAACACGCTGGTTGCCGTAGTGCCCAAGATGCGCTCCGCTCTTGGCCTGTCGTTCCCCCCCAGGGCGATAGACATCAAGGGCGAGGCCCCGACGCCGAACAAAAGGCAAACGGCCATATTGAAAAGCATGAAGGAAAAACACAAACTGATGGCGGCGAGGCCCTCCGGCCCCACGATCAACCCGACGAACATGCGGTCTACGATGTTGTAGAGCGCGTTGGCCACCATGCCCGCAATGGAGGGGAGAGCGAAAGTCACCAGCAGTTTCAAAATAGGTTGAGTCCCCATACGTTCCGGTTCATGCATGCCTTCGTACCTCGACACTTCTAGTTTTTTCGTAAAGCGAAAGCGGCGAATCCGCGGCTGTCGAGCGAGTAGTTTACCATAAGCGCACGAAAGGCAAGAGCGCAAGTACGCTGAAGAAAAACGGGCGAAAAGCCGGCGGATATTTCGGATTTCGGATGAACAGCTATTTGGTGCTTGTGCACATGGGCCATGGTATTTGCTATAATGAACGACGGTGTAAAGGGCAGAGTATAATACGTATTTCGAGTCGATAAAACGAGGAGGTAAAAAATATGGAGGAACAAAAATTTACGGAACAAAGATACAGGCCACCCTGGAGGAGCTTTTTCTGGCACGCGGCGGCGATGGTGATTCTTTTGATAGCGGCGGTTTTCTTCTCGGTGAAGGGGTATTTCTCCGGCAGCGTGATATGGGGGCTCTTTTTGATATTGGTCCTTTACGCCGTCGGGGACATGGTGTACCGGCGTTTTCGTGTCATGCTGATCGTGAAATCCGACGAAATCGCGCTTGAAAAGGGCTTTATCGGACGTCATTCCATCGAGATCAGCACCAAAAACATCAAGACGATTCAGGTGAAGCAGAGCGTCATCCAGCGTATTTTGGACACCGGAGACATCCTGGTGGCTTCGCCCGGCACGGACGACTATGAAATTATCGTCACCAACATGCCGAGCCCCCACGCCATTCGTGACATCATGCAGAAACGCGAGCGGGCGCACGATAACGAAGAAAACTCGTCTTCATCGGAGTGAACTGAACCGCAAGTGGCCTTCGCTGCCGAACGTCGGCGGAACGAAGCGACCACTTTATGAAATGCGAAACGACAGAATGCGTACAGACACAAAGGGAACTGGGCGATTTTTTCCCAGCTCCCAATTTGTGTTTGTTATTTTCCGCTTCACTGTTATCTTTGTTATCTTTCGCTTTACCCTTTACCCTTCCATTCCATACGAAGGCCGCGTTCTCAGCGAACGCGGGGAGCGCGTTTTTCCCCGAGCAAAGCGCGCTCGCCTGGACTCCGGCGAGGTGTTCGATGACGTCTCATAAAATCCGATGGAGTCGAAAAAATCTTTGAAAATCTCGGAGATCTGCTCCATCTCCACGAGGAAAGCGTCATGGCCGATGTCGCTGCGCAGTTCCCTGTAAGAGGCATATGCTCCCACGTCCGAGGCCGCCTCCACCACCTCTTGAACCTGCCAGGGCGGGAATAGGATGTCGCTGTTGATCCCCACTCCCAGGAAATTTTTTTTGCGGAAGGACTCCAACGCGGCCTCGGCGTCGGCGTATCCCTTCGCCAGGTCGTGGAGGTCCATCATCTTCGTGAGGTACAGATAGCAGTTGGCGTCGAACCGCCTCGTCAAAAGCTTTCCTTGGTGCATCAGGTAGCTTTCGACGTCGAAACGGCCTCCCCACTCGTCGATGTTTCGCGAGGCCCTCATGTGCCGCCGGACGAAGGACTCCTCGCTGCGATAGGTGATCATGGCCAGCATACGGGCGTTGAAGAGGCCGTTGATGGGTCCTCTTC
>JAISWV010000317.1 GCA_031270755.1 Synergistaceae bacterium | reverse complement strand
GTGCCCTTTACGAGATGGTGTCGGAAACCCGTTCCCGGAGCAAAAAGCCCTTCGATATCCTGTTGTCTTCCACGGTCACGCGGGTGGAGCGAGAGGAGAAAACGGTCACGGGGGTTTCGGTGCGCGGCAAAGGCGAAACGGAGGAAAAAGAAATAAATTGCCGCGTCTTGATCGACGCCACGGAGTACGGGGATATTCTGCCCCTGGCAGGCGTCCCCTACAGGGCGGGAAACTCCGCCACCCCCTTTCTCGACCAGAACGCCATGATTCAGGATATCACCTGGGCCGCCGTCATACGGAAATATCCTTTCGGGATCCCCCCGCACCTTAGAGTAAGGACCCCTCTCCCTGGCTACGAAGAGGCAAAACGCAACTACGAAAGTTACGTGGCTCCGAGGGGAGCGAACTTCAAGGGCGTGTACCCCGTGGAGCTGCCGGTCAACTTCGTGAGCCACAACGCCTATCGAGGGCTCCCGGACTCGTCGACGCCCTGGCGGTATGACGGAAGCCAGGAAAACTGGAAGCATATCACGAAATCCGGGGTCAATTGGGGAAACGACTACCCGGGCAAGGCCAGTTGGAACGGTCGCACCGGACTGCCCGTCCAATACCTGGAAGACGAGACCCTGCGCTCTCGGGTGGAAAAAGACGCTTTTATCAAAACTCTGCACTTTCTTTATTACGTACAGAACGAACTGCGCGAGAACTGGTCCATCGCGGACGACGAGTACGACAACGCCCAACTGCCGCCCGCGGCCCGGGACCTGCCGGAGGAGTGGAGGGAAATCGCGCGCCGTATGCCGCCCATCCCTTACGTGCGGGAGTCTCGCAGGGTCATTGGAGACTATACCCTGACGTCGTCGGAGATCCTCAAAAACTCGTTGAGCTACCGGGACGGACAAACCCGGCGCGAATTCGACGACGCCATCGCCATCGGCGGGTACATTCTGGACCTGCACGGCGCGAACACGGACTCGGACATGGAGTGGAGCATGGGCGAGAAGGCCTCCTTCGCCGCTCTCAACCGTCCCCGAGGCCCTTTTCAAGTTCCGCTGCGCATCTTGCTTCCGAAGGACATGGAAGGGCTTCTTGCCGCCGAGAAAAATCTTTCCATGACGCGGCTGGCCGCGGGAGCTCTGCGCCTCCAACCCATCTGCATGATGATCGGGCAGGCGGCGGGCGCGTTGGCCGCGCTTTCCGTACAAAACGGCACCGCGCCCCGGGCCCTTCCTCCAGTGAGGGTGCAGCGGGCGCTGCTGGAAGCCGGCGTCGTGTTATCCCTTTGCAAGTACTCCGACGTCCCTCCGGAACATCCTTTTTACAATGCGGTCCAGCTCTCCAACCTGTACGGTCTTCTCGACCCGGTGGAGCCGCCCCACGCTTCGTCCTACGACATCAGCGACCTGGACGACCCCGTCTTGGCCATGTCCATCATCAACGGAGCCGACAAGGGAGTCTTCGGCGTGGACGACATGGTCACGAAAGAGGAAATGCTCGCCATGCTGAACAAAGCCCGCGCCGCGTCGAAAACATCCGCCGGACGAGATGCGGCCGAGGACGAATGGCCCGACAGAACCCACTTTGCGACCCGCGGGCTTTTTGCCGACGCCGTGGCCAACGCCTTTGGGCTCTATGACGTGGAACCCGGCGGTTCCGCCCAGCCCGCCGTGGATATCGCCTCGACGCATCGGTTCGCCAAGGCCGTCACCGCTTTGGGCGCTTTGGGGATCTTGGATCTCTATCGATCGGAGCGCGAGTTCCGGCCCGCACGCCCCATCACCCGAGGCGAGGCCGTCGAGATCCTCATGAAAGCGATGACGGTCCGCTGGAGCTGAATTCAGGGAGCGTCGTGCAAATAGCCGTTCAGGTACTTGAAAAGCCCCGTCTTCGGGTCGACAATGAATACGGTGTTTTCCTGCACTCCCTTTTGGAAAAACTCCACGGCTTTCATTTGCTCGTAAAGCGTATACGCGTTGCCCATCGCGTCCGATATGATGATTTGGGCCTCTTTGTCCCCCTCCCCCCGCAGGGTCTGGTTCTTTTTCACGGCCGACGAGATGATCTCCTGCGCCTTGCGGTCGGCCTCCGCCGTGATGCGGTTGGCCTCGGCTGTTCCAGCCGAGAGAATGCGCTGGGCGATGCGCACCCGTTCGGACTTCATGTTCGAGTAGATGGCCTGCAGGTTCTGCTCCGGCAGCGTAAAGTTTCGGATCGCCGACAGCACGACCTCGATGCCCATATCTTGGGCCTGGGCCTTCACGCGGCTCGTCGTCTGGGCGATGATCTCCTCGCGCTTGCCGCTCAAAATGTCCTCGTAGGTATAGAGCCCCGCCACCACGCGGATGGAGCCGAAAATGACGTCGTCGATACGCTGTCCCAGAGTTTCCTGAGTGCGGATCTTGGTGTGGAAAGAAGCGGGGTCGCTGATTTTGTAGACCAGAAACGTGTCGAACACCACGTTGCGCTTGTCGCCCAAAACCGTTTCCACCGGCGACGAGTCGTGCTCCTGGAGCCACTTGGGGTAGCTGTAGACCACGTCCAGGAAGGGGATCTTCGCGTGGACTCCCGGTGTCGAGTGCACGCGGACGATTTTGCCGAACTGGGTCACCACGGCGTGTTCGTTGGTGGGAACGATATAAAATGCCCCAAAGAACGCGGCCAGCACAACCAAAGCCGCAAAAATCGCGAGATATTTTTTCATCTCAGTTTCCCTCCTCCGGCGAACGGCGGTAAAGGGCGTCGGGCAGCAGAGGCAAAACCTTCAGCGTCCCGTCGGCCTCGCCCAGCCCCTCCACGAACACGACCTTCAATTTCTTCCAGACCTCCGTCATCCCCTCCGCCCACATGTTGAGGCGCGTCAACTCGGGGTTGAGCTTGTAGGCCTCCTGCAGCAGGTTCAACCTGGCGGCCTCCCCTTCGGCCTCGGAGACCCGCTTGAACTTGTAGGCTTCTCCCTCGTTGACCAACACCGACGCCTGTCCTTCCGCCTCGGGGATCACCTTGTTGGCGTGGGCCTCGGCCTGGTAGATCATGGTCTTGACCTGTTCTTCGGCCGTGGTGACGCTGTTGTACTCCGCTTTGATCGCCTCGCTGACGTTGGTCTCCTGCAGCAGAACCTCGTCGATTTGAATGCCCATCTTCAACGTGTCGAACGTGGTCTGGAGAATTTGAAAAGCCTCCTCTTGGATCTTCTGCTTCCCGCTGGTCAGCCCCTCGTCGAACATCACCGACGCGAAAATTCGCCGCATCGTGGCCATGCACAGGTCGCGCAGAATTTTTTCCTTCTCCCTGAAGGAGCCCGGCAGGTTGAACATGTACTCCTCCGGCGCGCCGATGTGAAAGTGCATGACCCACTCCACCTCGATGAGCTTGTTGTCTTTCGTCAGCATCAATTTTTCGTCCGAGACGGGCCTGTCGCTGCCTCGGGATGTGCCCCTTTGGGACATACCCGCGCTGCCGGCGCCGTCGAAACGAAAGCCGAACTCAAGGCTCTGCTTGCGCGCGGCCGGAATCACGTAAACTTCGTCGGCAAACGGAAGCTTGACGTGCAGCCCGGGGTCCACGACCCCGCCGATTGCCCCGAACCGCAAGACAATTCCCTTGGAGTCCGACGGTATCGTGTAGATGTTCCTCATCACCACAACCAACGCAACGACAAAGAGCACGATCCACAAAACATGTCTCAAAAGAAACCGCACTATCTTCCCCTGCAGCCCCGGATCGTCGGGATCCGGCATAATGATCACCTTTGCCACTCTTTTCCCTCCCAATAAACGTTTGAACGTTCTCATGAAATGCTCGTATTATAGATTATTTTACAAACGGGGAAAGTACGCATGATATACAAGAATTTCGCTTTATAATTAATTTTGGGAAGTCTGTTTTTTTCATAATTGCTGCTTCTTCTGAGTACTGATGCGTTCGTAAATGATAACTCAAATATTTTATCAATATAAAGAACTATCATATCTTGAATTTATATCCATAGGAGGTCTTTGAAGTGAGTGACAGTAATGCATTAGGAAGAGAGCAGTGGGGGAGCCGCTTGGGTTTCATTCTCGCGGCGGCGGGTTCGGCTATCGGGTTGGGCAACATATGGCGTTTTCCCTATCTTGTGGGTAAGAACGGGGGCGCCGCCTTCGTCTTGATTTACCTGCTCATTACCGTTTTCATCGGACTTCCTGTGATGATGGCGGAGTTCGCCATCGGACGGGCGGCCCAGAAATCGCCCGTCGTCGCCTTCAAGGCCATCGGCGCCACTCCATGCTGGTCTGTTATCGGGTGGATGGGCACTTTGGCGGGCGGGTTTCTTACCCTTTCCTTCTACAACGTGGTGGGAGGGTGGACGATCAAGTACATGATCGAAAGCCTCGGCGGCCTGCTGCCTCTGGCGGCGGACGGGAAGTCCGGCGATTTCTTCAACGCCTTCGTGAGCAACCCGTATGGGGTCGTTTTCTTTCAGGTCACCTTTATGGCCTTGACGATGCTGGTGGTGCTGGGGGGAATCGGCAAGGGCATCGAACGGGCGTGTAAAGTCGTAATGCCGGCGCTGTTCGTCATTCTGATAATTTTGATCTTCCGCTCTTTGACCCTCCCTGGGGCCGAGGTGGGTGTCAGCTTCTATTTGAAGCCCGACCTGAGCAAGCTGACGGGAGAGACGTTTCTCGACGCCCTGGGGCAGAGTTTCTTTTCGCTCTCTCTGGGGTTGGGGATCATGATCACCTACGGAAGCTACCTTGGAAAGGAAGAGCATCTCCCCTCCTCCGCCGTATGGACGGCCTCTTTAGACACCTTGATCGCCCTGCTGGCGGGTTTGGCCATTTTCCCCGCGGTTTTCGCCATGGGTTTGGAACCCGGGCAGGGAGCGGGGCTTTCCTTCGTCACCCTGCCTGCCGTGTTCGCCAAGATGCCGGCGGGGGGAAAATTTTTCTCGTTCCTGTTCTTCCTGCTGCTCTTCTTCGCCGCGATAACGTCGTCCATGTCCCTCATGGAGGTGTCGACGGCCTTCGGTATCGAGAAATTCAAGTGGGAACGAAAGAAGGCCGTCTGCGTCATGGGCACCATCATCGTCTTGCTGGGCGTGCCCTCCGCGCTCTCTCTGGGCGGGGCTCCCACGATCGCGGGCAAGGCCTTTTTCGACGCCGTGGAGTACCTCTGCAACAACGTCTTTCTGCCGTTGGGTTCCTTCCTTGCCTGTCTTTTCGTGGGCTGGGTCTGGCTGCCTGGAGCTCGTGAAGAACTGACCAACCAGGGGAAGCTTCCGTTTCCCTGGTTGAACGCCTGGGTGTGGTGTATACGGGTGGTGGCCCCCGCCGCGATCGCCTACATTTTCGTCACGGGCCTGAAGTGGTGAAGCATACGGGTCCTGCGGCGCGATCCCCGCAGTGAGAAATTTACTAATTTACTAATTATACTTGAAGACGTCTTTCTCTCATAAAAGGTATTGACCCTAATGCTGCGTTATAGTTTATACTTTGATTTGAGAGAAGAGAGACCCAGTGCGACAGCAAAGCGATAGAGCAAGCACATCGAGAAAGGTATCGAGAGAAAGAGTGTACGTTTCCCTTTCGAGCTCCTCCCGCCGAAAGAGAAGTGAGAAAATTCGATAACACTCCTCGATGTGCTTCGCTCTATACGAATTCGTGTCACCCGGCGTTTTTAGAAGCGATTGGCAATCGGCATCTCTTGGATTGTCCGCCCCGTCCAGGTTTTTCACACTCAGAAATGTTATAATGAACTCCGTTTAGAGTATCTTTGCGGGGCTGATTTGCAAATAGAACAGAGTATGGCCGTGTGAGCTTTTGGGATTTTTTTGCTGCTTAGCCGAATGGCGATACCGTCGGGGGGATGTGTATGTTCAAGAATTTAAGTTTGCGGACAAAAATTTTTTCGCTGGTTTCGATCGTGGTGGTGGTGTCGTTCCTTACGCTCACCTTGGTCGTTTCCAATAAAACCTTTGAGATGGCGAAAAAAGACGCCTTCAACCTGGCTCAGGAAACGGCCGACAAGTACAAAAACGAAATCAAGGCGGAACTGCAGGGAGCCAGAATAACGGCGGAAACGCTTTCGACGGTCTTCGAGTCGTTAAAGGACAACGGCCTCACCGACAGGAAAATGATGAACGACATCCTGAGGCACGCCCTGTCGAAAAAAGAATATATCACGGCGTTCTGCATCGCCTACGACCCCGACGCCCTGGACGGGAAGGACAAGGAGTTCGCCGGGATGAAGCCGGCGTACGACGAGACGGGGCGATTTGCCCCCTATTGGAACAAACTTGGCGGCAACATCGACGTGGAACCTCTGTACGACATCGACATCGCGGATTGGTATATCGTCCCCAAAGAGACGCTCCACGAGTACATCACGGACCCCTATCCTTACGAGGTCCAGGGAAACTCCGTCATGCTGGCCAGCATCATCTTCCCGATTCTTCACAAAGGCAAGTTCATAGGGATCATGTCTTCCGACTTCGTCCTCGACAAGCTGCAGGAGATGATTTCAAAAGTGAACCCCTACGGACAGGGAGGGTATACGGAAATTTTATCCAACGCGGGCGCCATCGTGGCTCACCCCGACACGCCTCGTCTGGGAAAGGATTTGATGGAAGCGCGGGTCTACGAAATGCTCACGTCCGAGCGCTCCAAGGTCGGCGAATCCATAAAATACGCGGAAGAATACATAGCTGAAAACCCCGTCGAAGACCAAAACGATAAGGACCAAGCCGCTCGATACGACAAATTGATACAGTTTGTGGCGAAATTGAAAGAATACGCGGGAAAATTCGATCCGGCCCAATTGGACTTGTCCTTGCTGACGCCCGAAATGGCTCAGGCGATGCTCAAAGCGGACCCCGCCCGGCTACGGTACGCGATAGAGGCGAAGGACGCCATCAAAAACGGCGGCATCTATACCGCCAGCACCAAAGAATTCTACACCGTATACATGCCCGTTCGATTCAGCAGCGTCACGAACCCCTGGTCGGTGGCGGTCAGCATTCCCATGACGAAAATTTTGGACGAAGCCAACAATACCCGGAACTACGTCGTCATGGTGTCCGTCGTCGCCATCGGCCTCATCGCCTGCATTCTTTACGTCATTGCCAAAAACGTTACCATGCCGATACTTCTGCTTTCAAACACGGCTAAAGTTCTTGGAGAAGGAAATTTCGACATCGAAGTCCCGTTGATTCAGAGCAACGACGAAATCGGGGCTTTGTCGAAAGCTTTCAAATTCATGGCCGAAAAAATCAACAACTTGATCAAAGAAATGCAGCAATATGCGAAAACCCTCGAAGAAAAAAACATCTATTTGAACAGGCTGAACGAACTGAAAGACGAATTTTTGGCCAATACGTCCCATGAGCTGAGGACGCCCATCAATGGCATCATCGGCATCGTGGAGTCCATGATCGACGGGGCGGCGGGCTCGCTGACCAACGAACAAAAATACAACCTGGCCATCGTCTCCAACAGCGGCAAGCGGCTTTCCAACATGATCAACGATATCTTGGACTTTACGAAACTGAAAAACAAAGAAATCGTGCTGCAGATCAAACCCATCGACCTGAAAACCATCGTCGATACGGTCATTGTTTTGTCGAAGCCTTTGATCAAAGGGAAAGAACTGACGCTGGTGAACGAGATCGACAGCTCTCTTGCGGCTGTCAACGCGGATGAAAACAGGATTCAGCAGATATTGTACAACTTGATCGGAAACGCCATCAAGTTTACCGAAAAAGGAAAGGTCAGCGTGTCCGCCAGAGTTGTGGACGATAAAGCCGCCGTTTCGGTGAAAGATACGGGTATCGGCATTGCGGAGGAGAAATTCGACCGGATCTTCGAGTCTTTCGAGCAGGCCGACGGCTCCACGGCGAGAGAATACGGCGGGACGGGGCTGGGCCTGTCGATTACCAAAAAGATCGTCGAACTGCACGGAGGAACGATCAGAGTCGAGTCGAAGCCGGGCGAAGGCTCTCAGTTTACGTTTACGGTGCCCCTGTCGGACGAGAAAAGGGAAGACGTCGCCTTGAGCGAGGCCTTGAGATCCATCATCGACATGGAAGATTTTGCCGTGGCCGACCAAGCTGTGAAAGAAGACGCGGCCTCGGAGGGCAGGCGGAGAATTCTTGTCGTGGACGACGAACCCGTCAATATTCAGGTGTTGACCAATCTTCTGACGATACGCGACTATTCCGTGTTCAAAGCGTACAACGGCTTGGAGGCCCTGGATCTGATCGAGAAGGGAAAAGAATTCGACCTCGTCCTTCTGGACGTCATGATGCCCAAAATGTCGGGATATGAGGTCTGCCGTCATTTGAGAGAAAAATATTCCTTGTTCGACTTGCCCATCGTGATGCTGACGGCAAAAAACCAGATTCAGGACGTGATACTGGGGTTCCAGTCCGGGGCGAACGACTACCTTCAGAAGCCTTTCGATAAAGAAGAACTTTTGGCCCGCGTGGGGACGCTCCTGGAGTTGAAGAGCGCGATGACGGCGGCTATGGCGGCGACCAAGGCCAAAAGCCTCTTCTTGACCAACATGAGCCACTAGATCCGCACGCCGTTGAACGCCGTCATCGGGCTGACCGACCTTCTCCTCAAAACCTCCATGGACGACAGGCAGCGGGATTACATCGGAAAAATGCGCCGCGCTTCCTCCACCCTTCTTGGCCTCATCAACGACATTCTCGACTTTTCCAAGATCGACGCCGGAAGTATGAAGCTGGAACGTGTGCCCTTCGACATAAGACGGATGTTCGACGACTTGGCGATATTCTTCCAGGAGCAGAACGCCGGTTCCAGCGTGCCCCTCCGCTTCGAGCTGGACGCTTCGCTTCCCTCTTCGCTCCTGGGGGACCCCCTGCGGTTGCAGCAAATTTTCATCAACTTGGTCGACAACGCCTACAAGTTCACCGAAAGAGGCGCCGTTACGATTCGCGCCGCCATTTCCGAGCAGGAGGGCGGCCAGGCGACCTTGGACTTTGCCGTGGAGGATACGGGCATCGGCATGAGCCAACAGCAGATGGACGAGATCTTTGCCGCTTTCAACCAAGCGGACAACTCCGCCACTCGCAAATACGGAGGCGTCGGCCTCGGCCTGACCCTCACTCAGGAAATGCTGAAGCTGATGGGGGGAGAAATCTCCGTCACCAGCGAAGAGGGCAAGGGGTCGACTTTCAGTTTCTCCTGCGTGTTCCCCATTGTCCAGGAGGCCCCGCTGCCGGCCTCGCCGGAGGGCGAGAAAGACGAAAACGCCGTGCTGCGCGGAATGCGCGTCTTGCTGGTGGAGGACAACGAGATCAACGCCTTGATCGCCGAGGAATTGTTGAACGCCGTAGACGCGGAGGTCACCCTGGCGCAAAACGGCAGCGAAGCTCTGAAACGGCTGGAAGAGGCCCCCAGAGTTGACGGCGGCTCGCCTTTCGACTTGGTGTTGATGGACCTGCAGATGCCGGTCATGGATGGTTACGAGGCCACCAAGATCATCAAGGAAATGCCGGAGTACCGGAACATGCCGATCTACGCCCTAACGGCCCACGCCCTCCCCGAAGAAAGGGACCGCTGTTTCGCCTTGGGCATGGAGGCCCACTTGACCAAGCCCATCGACGTGGAAACGTTCT
>JAISWV010000207.1 GCA_031270755.1 Synergistaceae bacterium | reverse complement strand
ATGAACGCTCGTTTCGAAAAAGTTGACGTTCGTTTCGAGAGACTGATACACGACATAAACGCTCGTTTTGAAAAAGTTGATGCCCGTTTCGAGAAAGTTGATGCCCGTTTCGAGAAACTGACACAAGACATGAATGCTCGTTTTGAAAAAGTTGATGCTCGTTTTGAAGGAGTAAGCAACCGTCTTTGGTGGATCATGGGCGGTGTCATTTTTTCGATCCTTGCCCCTGTGGTTTTGAAATTTTTTTAACCATTCAAACGTCGTGGTCATGGGCCGAATGCGTTGATGAGCGTCTGTAAACCATTGTGAATAAAGGGCTGAAAATGAGCTATCAACACATTCACCTCATGACCAACGTCGTAAAGTTCTATTCTTGCACCTCTGAAAAAGACCACAAACAAGAGGGCCGAAACTTTCCTTTTTTGACTGCGCGTTAAAAGCGAGAAGATCGGAACAAGAGATGTCAATGCCTGGGCGATGGCTTCGTATACACCATATGCGAGGAAACGAGGAATTCAGGATTACTTTATACTATACTCCTAGATTTTGGTGCCTACAATTATGGTTGACAAAAAACATTTGTCAGATTAGGATGAAGATAAACTTGAATAGGAGATTTGTCGATGATAACAGCCCGTATTGAAGATTATTTGGAAGAAATTTTCCTCCTGGAAAGTACCGGTCGAGATATCACCGTCACTGATCTTGCCGATCGCTTGGGAATAACCAAAGGCACCGTGACGGTCACGGTGCAAAAATTGGTGGACGCGGGAATGTTGAACCACGAGCGTTACGGATCTCTCCATCTTACCATGGAGGGACGCCAAAAGGGGCTTTTGGTCTATCGCCGGCACGAGGGATTGCGCGCGTTTTTTCACGAACTGTTGGGCGTGGATAGGGATCGATCGTCTGAAATGGCGTGCAGCATGGAGCACTACATGGACACCGTGACGGACGAGAGGCTTTATTCCATGCTGGAGTTTTTCAGGCGCGCCAGGGCCGACAGGGAACCTTGGGTCGACGAACTTTTCAATGCTATGGAAACCCAGGTCTTGCTGCCCAATCCTCTGTCTGTTTTGGAAACCGGACAAAAAGGCGTCGTCATTCGCCTTTCCGCGGAAGATAAGTTGCGCAAGCGCCTGCAGGATACGGGTTTTACTACAGGCGCTCCTGTGACGTGCGTGGACGCCTCCGCGACGGGGTCTTTACGCATCTCGCTGGACGGAAAAGAACTGTCGGTTCCCCGCAACGAAGCCGCGGCTATCTGGCTGCGGATGGGATGATCGTATGATTCCGTGACCCCCGAACTCGATTCTATACATATACACAATATCGCTCAGGCAGGGTAAACGGGCTTCATCTCCAGCCCGGCGGTCTCTTCCAGGCCCAGCACCGAGCGAGGATCGGGGAGGCGCAGATGCGCGGACAGGTCCGCCACCTTCACGCCCCGGTCGCGGTATTCTTTTACAGCAGGCCACGACGCTTTGTGCGGCAGCGCCAGAAAGGCCGTATCCGCCTCCATGGAGAGGGCTTCTTCGGGGGTGGAGAAGGTCATCTCCGGGAAGTCGGGCCTCAGATGCGGATGCGCCGTCCAGACCGGCTGGGTTGCCTTGCTACGCGACACGGCCGCCGTCAACTCGAGATTCGGATGCCCGGCCAATATCCGCAAAATCTCTCCTCCCGCCATTTTTTATGTCAATAAATGAATTAAAGTTTTATGTATTTTTTCAATCGACCGACCTTTTTCAATCGAGCTTTGCCAATCGACCTTTTTCAATCGACCACCGCTTGCGTGATTGCGCGATCGAGGATTGTGCGATTGCGCATTCGAGGTGCGCGATTGATGGCTTATACCCGGCTTATACTCTCTGGCCTTTTTCCCGATTTCAGCATAAAATTAGAGAGGTGTGAATCATCGTACAAAGAACTGGTTCGAATTTCGTAAAAAATCCGGAAGGAGGAATTTTCTCAATGCAATACATCGAGGAAAAAGTGGAGTCGAAAAGCGCCGACTACGCGCGGGCGCTCAAAAGTCTTCAAGAAGAACTGGAGGCCGTGAATTATTATCAGCAGCGTTTTGTCACGGCAACGGATTCCGAATTGAAGGAGATCGTGGGGCACAACAGGGACGAGGAAATCGAGCACGCTTGTATGCTGGTCGAGTGGCTGCGCCGCAACATGGCGGGCTGGGACGAAAGACTGAGAACCTATCTTTTCACCTCCGCTCCCTTGACGGAGGTCGAGTCCTCCGGGGACGGACACGGCGGACAAGGCAAACAAGAAGGTGCGGGCGATCTCGTCATTCGGGCGCTGCGATGACCGAAGCGCGACGGTTTTGACGGCGAGCTCCGGCTATTTATAAGAGGAGGTTAGGTGAAATGAGTATATTGAGACGTTCGACGTCGATGATATCGTCAAAGGCTTGGGACGAACTTGACGAACAGGCAAAGCGGGTTTTCCGCTCGACGTTATCCGCAAGAAAAATCGTGGATTTCGTGGGCCCCAAGGGCTGGGATTACGCGGCGCATCCTTTGGGGAGGCTGTATGTGGACCCGCAGCAGCCCGATTCCCTAAGATACGGCATCTACACCGTGCTGCCCCTGGTGGAATCGCGTTACTCCTTCTGGATCGATATCTGGGAGCTGGACAACCTCACCCGCGGAAGCCGAAACCCGGACCTGAAACCCCTTGAAGAGGCCGCCCGCACCATGGCCAGCTTCGAGGAGCAGACCGTCTACTTTGGCCTCGAGCAGGCCCGCATCCAAGGCTTGGCCCAAGCAGGCGGCGCGGTGGACTTGGAGATCGACAAAGACGGAGACGTTTTCGAGGAACGTCTTTTGAAGACCGTGACGGCGGCGCTGGGCTACCTCCGGGACCGCTTCGTCGAAGGACCCTATACCTTGGCGGCCAGCCCATCGTTATGGGACGCGATTTGCGCGAGAAGCGGGTATCATCTCCTTTCCGAAAAGGTCAAAAAACTCACGGGGGGAGACGTCGTTCGGTCTACGGTGGAAGGAACGTCTTACCTGATCTCTCGGCGAGGCGGAGATTTCGAGTTCATCGTCGGACAAGATTTGTCTTTGGGTTACGACGGGCGTGAAGGAACCAACGTGAAATTCTTTTTCGCCGAATCTTTCACCTTCAACGTCATAAACCCCGAGGCGGTCGTCTCGTTGATCCACGGAAGCCAAGAAACAGAAACACACGAACCGTACGAAACATACGAGACATACGAAGAAGAAGAAGAAGAGAACGAAAACGAAAACGAGAACGAAAACGAGAACGAAGAGAACCAAAACGAAGAAAACGAAAATGAAGAGAACCAAAACGAATACGAATAACCTTTTGCCGGTTGTCGCTGCCGGCGGTAAAGGGTAAAGCAGCAAACTTCAATGGG
>JAISWV010000205.1 GCA_031270755.1 Synergistaceae bacterium | reverse complement strand
CTGTGTACAGGCCGACGGTGGCGACGGAAGGATCGTCGGTGGTCCAATTCACCGTTTTGATCGAGGCGTCCTCGGGAAGGATTGTTGCCGTGAGGGCGACCGTTTTTTGAGATTCGTCGTTGGTATAAAGCGGCCCCGGCGTTGCTGGGTCGATGGAAATGCTCGTCACGAGAATCGGGGAGGCGATGGTGGCCGCCTCGATGGCCGCGCCGATATCCAGGAGACCGTAACGGGAGACTTTTTGGTTCTCTGTGTTGTAGCTATTGTTCAATACGGGGTTGATGGCCGGGTTCGCGGTTGTCAGCAGCAGCTCCTTCAGCTCGGACGCCGTCAGGTCCGGCCGGTAGGAGGCCAACAACGCCACGGCTCCGGCCACGTGAGGCGTCGCCATGGAGGTGCCGTTGTAATTGCTGTAGTTTTGATTGGGAATTGTGCTCCGAATGCCGACTCCGGGAGCCACCAGGCCGACGAAGGTCTCGCTCCAGTTCGTGAACGCGGCGGCGTTGTTATTGTTGTCGATTGCCCCAACGACGATCATGTTGTCGATGTCGATGAAGGACGCGGGATAGACGTAGAGACCCACAGGAATGTCATCATCGTTTTCCTGGTTGGGGTTGGGCTTCCCGACCTCGCGGTGATCGTTCCCGGCGGCCACGGCGATAACCGTCCTATTTGTGTCGCTCAGGGTTTTGAAAGCCTCCCAGTACGAGCTGCTCTTCATCTGCTGCGGAGTCGCGCTCCCCCAGCCTCCCAGGGACAAATTGATCGCGGCGATGTGCATCGTGGGGTTTTCCGTCAGGTATTGGGTGATTTTATTGATCCCATTGATGATCATTCCCGAAGTCCCGGAACCCCCGTCCCCCAGAACTTTTATCGGAATGACGCTTGTGGTCCAGTTGACTCCGGCGACGCCCTTTCCGTTGTCGCCCACCGCGCCGATGGTCCCGGCCACGTGGGTGCCATGCCCCGCTCTGTCCATGAAGTCCGCCGAATCGACTCCCGTGAAGTTCCAACCCCAGTTGGCGGCCATGTTGTCCCCCAAGTCCGGGTGGTTGTAGTCTACGCCCGTATCCAGCACTCCGACGTAAATATCGTGGTTGCCCGTCGTCTTGTCCCAGGCGGCGGGGGCGTTGATTTTCGGCATACCCCAGAGCGCGCTGTAACTGGGGTCGTTGGGTTCCGTGTCCATCGCGTAGACGATGTAGTTGGGGGCGGCCGAGAGGACGTTGGGGTCCTTTTCGAGCTCGGCGATGAGCTCTTCCGTCGTTTTGACGTCGGACTTCATCATGGCGAAGATCTTCCCGGATTGGGCCGAAAGAGCGCCATAGGTCGCCTCCAGCTTGGCCCCCGCTTTGGCGGCGACGCCGCTGGCGTAGATTTTCCCGCCTCCGCTCTCCACCGACCGCGCGGTCAGCTTCTTCTCCAGCGTGTTGTTCTTCAGCAGAACCAGAACCTCGCCCTCCACATACTGCGTTTTTGATGGGTTTGGTGGCTGCGCCGTGCTCGATGGAGCGGCGGCGAATGCCGGCATGGCAGGCACCGTTACAGTGAACGCTGTTGCAGCGAACGCTGTTACAGCCAACGCCGCCGCAACGAAAGACACTACCGCGGAAAGCGGACCGGAAAATGGTCCCGAACGTTTTGTTGCACTCATGCATATTCCTCCTCTGTCTAGGAAATTCCAGCAATAAGACGCGGTTGCGAATTTTTTTACTATAGCATATTTATTGTAGGGGTTTGTTTATCTTTGGGAACGTTTGTTTCGATGACCCTCATCGAGATACCGGCTCCAAATTCAATTCAACTGGCGCGCCTGGGGCGATTCGAACGCCCGGCCTACGGCTCCGGAGGCCGTCACTCTATCCACTGAGCTACAGGCGCGCATCTTCGGGAAGACCTTGACAAAATATACCATATCTTTCGCTGGAATGGGAGAGGCGAAAAAAATTCCAAAAATTCCAAAACCGCGGGACGCTATAAAAAATAGCGCGTTTTTTTCAATTCCTGCAGTGTCGGCAATATCGTGACGTCGCGGGGCACGAGCACGTCTCTCATGGCGCGAATTTGTTCGGAGAGCGACGATTCGTTGGAGGCGTGCAGCATCGTGTAAAGAGTGTGAGTCCACGTATGACGCGCGGTGTTTTCGATGGTTCTGCGAACGTAACAGTGACTCACCCACGGAAAAAACGCCGCACGCTTCCCGGCGTCTATGACGTCGTCCAACGTGTTGTCGTTGTTGACGGTCCACGCCACAAGGGCGTTGGCGTTGTAGCCCATGCGGCGATGGTGCAGCGACGCGCCGATCCGCCGTAAAATACGGGCTTCTTCGAGGACCCGCAGCCTCTTCAACAACTGAGGAACCGACCGCTCCAGTTTGCGGGCGGCGAGCTCGAAGGGCTCCGGCACGACGGGAAAGTTTCTCTGCAGCAAAGTCAGCGCCGTCAGAGACTCCGCGTTCAAGGGCTCCGCACCCGGGCCCCTGCCGTCGCTCCTGCAATCCAGAATGTCGTCTTCCAGGGAGGCCGCCGGGTTTTCTTCGAAAGAGGGCTCCGAGTACTCGTCGCGGGAAAAGCGGAAGTTCGGCCGCAATTTCAGGCGGGCCACCGTCGCCGCCGCGATGAAAGGGAACTCGCAGGTGCGCAGAGTCTCCCCAAAGAAGCGGTCCCGCTCGTTCGCTCCACTATCGCCCGCCTTCGGCAAGAGCGCCGTGAACCACATATTGATCGAATGTCCGCGAAGGTAGTTGTGGGTCACCTCCCGCCGTTCGTTCAGCGCAGAGCCCACGGAGGAAATATGTTCCTCGGGAACGGCAATGCCGCAGAGAATACTGTCGTAGCCCAATCGTTCGAAGTCGATGAACGCCCCGAAGGACCGGATATACCCCTCGCGCATCAGCTCGTTCGTCAAAGTCAGCACCATCGCTTCGTCACATCCCAACTCCGATGCGATGGCGCGGTACGGGTGTTCCACCAGAGTGATGCCGCGCTGAAGGCGCTCGGCAAGCAAGGTTTTAAGAGTCATCGAAGACCACCGTTCAAAAAATCCGAATCCAATTCTTCGTCCAACAAGACGCATCCCGGGTCCTCGTCCAAAAGATCTCCCCTGGAGGAGGCGGCACGGGCGCGCATGTTCCCCCGGCACAGAGAAAGCCATCCACACTCCCCGCAGCGCCCCTTGAAGCGATGGTCCGCGAGGGGCGGCTCTGCAGGCAATTTTCCGATGTCCGACCAATGACCCAAAGAAGGCAAGTTCCAGGAAAATTGATCCGCGAAAAGCGCTCCGTCCCACCGAACGGAGACGATGCCCTGTCCGCTCCTGCCTCCTCTGCTCCGCTCCAGCAGGTTCGAGGCCGATTCCGCACGCCTGTCCCCCCTCTTGGCCAACTGCAGGAGAAGCAAAATGCCGTCCGAAAAGTTCCCCACGGTCAAAACCTCCCGCGGCGCTTTCCCTCCCCTGTCCACCCAGTCGAAAATACGGAAAAGCTCGGCTCTCACCTCTGCCCGCGCGGGGGGCAGGTCGGTTTCGAAACGGCCCCGCCCCGATGCGATGAAGTGATAAAAACAAATACGGTCGACTTCCATCTCCTCCGCGATCTTCATCACGTCGGGAACATGAGAAAGCAGGGGGCGAACCATCGTGAACCGCAGACCGACCCGAACACCCGCCTTTTTGAGATTGCGAACGCCCGCAAGGGTTTTTCCGAAGGCTCCCCGGACGCCCCGAAACGCGTCATGCACCGCCTCTGGGCCGTCCATGCTGACCCCTACGTAACCGACTCCCTTTTTTTTCAAAAAGCGAGCGGCGGAGGCGTCGATCAAAGTTCCATTGGTCGAAAGCGACACCCGCAACGGCAGCGTGGAAGCGTAATCGAGAAGCTCGAAAAAATCGGAGCGCGCCAGGGGCTCGCCGCCTGAAAAAAGAATCGAGGGAGGGTTCGTCTCCGCCATTTTATCGAGAAAGGAGCACGCCTCCCCATAGGGCATCACGGGGCTCTTTGCGCCAGCAGCGTAACAATGCCGGCACCTCAAATTGCACAAATCCGTCATGTGCCACACGACGACGGGCGGCGTCAGCCGGTTGGGTCCTTCTTTCGCCCGCGCTGGAAAACGGACCTCGTCTCCCCGATAATCGCCGCCGCGAAGAAGCTTGTACACGTGAATCAAAAGACCGTTTCGCTCCGGACAGAAAATTTCCGGACAGAAAATCTCACTGCGATAAAAAAATTTTTCGTCATCTAAAAATCTTCCTGATTCAGCAAAGTTTTTCAAGAAAAAATTCGGAAACGTTCTCGTTTTATTTTATAGGTATTTCACGCATAACACAACAATCGTTTCCACGGGCTTCAAGGTAAAGTTTATATGCGGCGAACGCCTTGCGCTCCCCCGCTTTTCCCTCCGCCCGTCTTTGTTTTGCCCGTAGGCGAAATGAAGTATTTGTGCTATCCTGTTACTTATAGAGACATCAGGTAGAGGTTTTTTTACGAAGTCGGAGGGTTCTTCATGGATCACCTTTTCGCGACGTGGCGTATGGATTATATTACGACTCCCAAGTACGAGGGGTGTATTTTCTGCGATTTTCCCAGCGAGAACCGCGACGAGGAGCGTTACATTCTTCATCGGGGAAGGGCGTGTTTCGTTATTTTGAACCTCTATCCTTACAACCCGGGGCATTTGATGGTTGTGCCTTACCGTCATACGCACCTTTACGAGTCTTTGACGGATGAGGAATGTCTCGATATGAATCGCCTCGCGGCCCGCTCCATTCAAGTACTGAAACGGGCGATGGCTCCGGAGGGGTTCAATATGGGGATGAACTTGGGTAAAACCGCGGGAGCGGGGATGGAGGAGCATTTGCATCTGCATGTCGTTCCCCGGTGGAACGGAGACAACAATTTCATGCCGGTCGTCACGGACACGCGGGTCGTTCCCGAGGCTTTGGACGCGACCTTCAAGAAATTGAAATCGTCTTGGTTGAGTTTCTCCGTGGCGTAAACTTCGATAAAACAAACGTTTTTGCTTATCTTATAAAATTCTTTCTATCGGGAAGATTGGGGGGATTGAAGGCGCAGCGCGGAGAAGATGACGTTTTTTGGGAGCCGGCGGAGACGGCAACGGTGGAGATAAAGATCAAACGTTCTCTTTTCGTGGGACGTCTAGGTCTTTGCAGGAGCGCCGAAGAAGTCCGTTCGATTCTGGATGGCGCGGAGTCCGACTATAGAGACGCGACTCACCACTGTTGGGCGTATCGTTTGGGGCCCGACCCCCAGGTCGAACACTCTTCCGATGGAGGAGAACCTGCGGGAACGGCGGGAAAGCCGATTCTCTCGGCCATAAGGCAAAGCGGTATGCACAACGTGATGGTCGTGGTGACACGCTACTTCGGGGGCATCAAATTGGGTGTCCGGGGACTTATAGAGGCTTATGGGCAAACCGCTGCTGGCGTTGTGGGAAAAGTGGTCCGCGTATCCCGCGTCCGTTCACGGAGGGTTGTGATCCGTCTTCCGTACGCTGTAATAGGGGATATAGCGCACTTTCTGGAAGTTCACGGGGTGGCCGGCGCGCCTTCGTGGAGCTACGATTCCCAGGTGGAAGTCGCTGCGGACGTGAGGTGGTCCGTTGTGCCTCAAATAACGATGATGCTTGATGAATTCCAGGCCAGAAAACGTATTCACTCCTGGAATTGGGTTTTACTAAAGTAGCCACCAATACCTGTATCCTTCCCCCCTTGCCAAAGGCGTTTTTCTCTGAACCTAGAGGAAAGCGCCTTTGGTCTATTCATGATTCAAGCTCAGGGGGGCGGAGCGCGTTCGGCCCCTGCGGGGTCCTCACTGGCCCCCCCCGAGACCCCCTGTATCGAGCTCAGGGGGCGGAGCCGGTATCTCCGGCTATATCCTCGAGGTGATGACGGTGTCGATGCTTTTGATCCCTTTGATTTTGCCGAGCGAGTCGATGAACGCCCGGATGCGCGCGGCGTCGCCTCTGAGCACAATGCACTCGAGACAAGTGTCGCCGTCCACGTGAACGTGAGTCGTGCAAACGATATTTTTCCCATGGTCGTGTTGGGTGGACGTCAGGTCTTTGGAAATGCAGGAAGAATGATGGTCGTACATCAAAGTCACCGTCCCGTAGACCTGACCGCCTTCCTCCTGCCACCGGTCCTCGGTGATGTGGTTTCGCATCAATTGGCGTATCACATCCGACCGATTCTTCTTTCCGGAACGCCTCAATCGCAGATCGAACTCCGAAAGAACGTTCTCCGGGACGGTCACCCCAAAACGGGCAAGCTTTTCCGCCATAGCCGAACCCCCTGTTTTTGGAGATTATAGATTATAGATTACAGATTATCCGCGCGTTCCGTCGAACCACCTTTTCCATTTACTTCCCCGGTCGCTGGATTCCTCTCGGGCTTTCGCGCCGTCTGAGGCATTGGGAGCGTCCTGGGCCGTCGCGTCGTACGCGGTATCCCGCGAGAAAGGCGACTGCCCGGATGAAGATGAAGATGAAAAAGATGATGAAAATGGAGAAGATCGGTTTTCACGCAGCTTCTCGTAGCAAAATATCCCCCCTCCGCCGAAAAGCGCGGTCAAGAAAAACCAGCCTAGAAGTCTCGATACGAACGCAAACACGAAACTGGCAAAGCTGAGCACCAAACCCAGCATACACACCAACATGGGTGTAAAAATCAACAAAAGGAGCGTCTTGTCCTTGGTGTTTCCCCGATGCCACTCCGTGATGACGAAGCCAAAACCCATGAACAAATTGGACGGCCAGAAATATTTGAGAAACTGCGACCACGCATCGCGTAGCAAAGCCACACCCCCACAATCTAACAAGCTCTTACGAAATTCCGCCAATAGCATTGTTGCATTATATCAAATTCAGAGAGCCCTTTCAGGAAGAGCGCGGATGACCAGGCTCGGCCTGGCCAGGCTCGGGCGCGGAAAAAATGACGACCGCAATACCGGATAAAACGAGGATTCCGCTCAAGATGAATTGACACGTCAAGGATTCGCCCAGAAGGAGCGCTCCGAAAATGGCGCCGTAAATGGCCTGCGTGCTGCCCACAACCGACACGTTCGTGGAAGGGACGTGGCGGAGGGCGTTGTTGGACGCCATGATCATGAAGATGTTCATCATGATGGCAGCGTAGAAAACCCCTCCCCACCCTTTGGCCCCCTCGAGAGGCAGAGGAGGCAGCCGACCACGGTCTTGACAGAGGGCATCTTCCGCGCCTGCAGATACTGGAGTATCGGCACGATCACCATGGAGGCGCTGTTGATAAACGCGGACCGCCCCGCGTCCGTTCCCGCGATGCCCTGGAGTTGAATCAGGGTCGCCGCGCAAAAAAGAAACCCCACGACGAAGCCGTCTTTCAAGGCGTGAGGGGCGGCCCAGGATTTTTTTGCGAGAAAAGGGAAAAGCGCCGCCGCGCTCAGAAAAAAACGCCAAAAGGTAAACCAGGCCGCGGAAAAAACGGTCAGCGATTCTTTTATGAACACAAACCCCGCACCGCCGAAAGCGGCGGTCAATAAAACAGACCCGTAAATCAGGGCGAATTCCTTGGAAAAGCCGCGCGGCAACTCGGTCCGGCTGGTCCTGGGGAAAATGCCGGCAAAGAGGCGCATCACTTTTCCTGCTCCGCAAGCTCTTCCCAGAGTTTTTTCTGTTTTTCCGTCAAGTGCCTCGGTATGACGACCTCGATACGGACGAACAAATCGCCGTTTTCCTCGCTGCGCTTGGGCAGCCCTTTACCCCTGAGCCTCAGCTTCTGCCCGTTCTGGGTTCCCGGGGGAAGTTTCATATCCACGCTGCCG
>JAISWV010000006.1 GCA_031270755.1 Synergistaceae bacterium | reverse complement strand
TGTAGTCGGGGGCGATGTCGAGGCCGTGGCGCGACAGGATCTCCTCCGCTCTCCCATTCATGGCCCGCCGGTCGACGATTCCCCCGCGCGCTATGGGGTTCCCGAGGAAAAGGTTGTCCGTCACGGAAAGGTCCAGAATGACCTCCGGCTCTTGAGTGACGATGGCGATTCCCGCTTCCTTCGCGTGAGCCCGGCTCAGGGCGCGAAACGTCCTGTTTCCAACGCTGATGGATCCCGACGTGGGAGTTATCAATCCGGCTACGATTTCCACCAGGGTGGATTTTCCCGCGCCGTTTTTCCCGATGAGGCCGTGGACTTCGCCCCCCGCGGCCTGGAAACAGACCTCGTCCAGGGCCACAGTTCCAGGGTACACCTTCGTGATTTTCTCGAGCCGAAGAACCGGAAAATCTCCGCCGGTCAAAATCCCGTTCATTGTCTCAGTTCCGCGCTCTTTCGGTGTCCGTACAGGCCCTCCATCTCAGCGAGACGAACGCAATGAGGGGACAAAAACTTTCCGCCCTCGGCGGTGATCTCCTGGAAAGTGCTGACCTTGATGAAGGTGTTGACGTTGAGTCCGTTGGAAAAACGGGCGCGGCCGGAGGTGGGCAGGATATGGTTGGGCCCGGACACGTAGTCTCCGAAGGGCACCGGCGCAAAGCGTCCGATGAAGAGCGAACCGAAGTTGCGCAGCCGGGCGGCGGTGCCGGAGCTGTCCGCCGTCATGACTTGAAGGTGTTCCGGGGCGATGGAGTCGCTCAAAGCCACCGCCTCGTCCAACGATTCGACCACCAAAATTTTGCCGTTGTTCTCCCATGTCCGGCCCGCGAGCTCAGCCGTTTCGAGGCTCTTCAGTTCGTTTGCGATCTCCGCCGTGACGGCTTCGGCCAATTTCACGCTGGTGAGCAGCAGGACCGACCAGGAATTGGGGTCGTGTTCGCAGCGGGACAAGGCGTCCGCCGCGATCCATCGAGGATCGGTGGACTCGTCCGCGATGATGACCGCCTCGCTGGGCCCGGCGAGCATGTCGATTCCCACCCCCCTTCGCCCGCTTCCCGCCGAGGCTCCGCCGACCTGCCGTTTCGCCTCCGTCACGTATTGGTTGCCGGGCCCGGCGACGATGTCCACCGGAGCCACAGATTGGGTGCCATAGGCAAACGCCCCTATGGCCTGGGCGCCGCCCATGCAGTAGACCTCGTCGGCTCCCGCCAAATCCATGGCCACGAGAACCGCGGGGTGGATGCCCCCCAAACTCCTGCCGGCCGGAGAGGCCGCGGCGACTCTTTCCACGCCGGCGACCCGGGCGGGGATGATGGACATGAGGGCCGAGGAGGGCAGCGGATAACGCCCGGCGGGCACGTAGCACCCGCAGGAGGCAATAGGGATCAGGCGATGCCCCAGCACGACCCCCGGCGAAATTTCCCAGCGCAGTTCTTTCAGACTCTCGCGCTGACGCTGGGCGAAGGCCCTGATCCTGTCGGCCGCGAATTCCAGGCTTTCTCTCGTCTCGGAGTCGATTTGGGAGTAGGCTTCTTTCATAGTCCACGGCTCCACTCTTATGGAGGGCGGCCTGGAGCCGTCGAATTTTTCCGCGTAATCGAGGATGGCATCGTCCCCCCGGCTTTTGACGGCCTCCAGAATATCTTTCACCGCGGACTCCACCGATTCTCCAGTGTTTTGTCTCTCTTTCGCGTCTTTGAAAACGATCATCGCAAAATCTCCTTCACATTCAAGCTCAGAGGGGCAGAGCTCGTTGGTCACCGCGGGGCTCACTGGCCCCCTCCCGAGACCTCCTCGTCATATGCAGCGCCTTTCAACTGGCCAGCCAGCCGCCGTCGACGTAGAGAATCTGCCCGGTGAGATAGCCGGACGCGTCGCCGCACAAAAAAATCACAGCGCCCAACAGGTCCTCCACGGTTCCCGCGCGCCCCGCCGGGATGCGCTCCTCGATCCATTTCCTGTGGGCCGGGTCCTGGAAGAAGGGCTCGGTCATGGGCGTTCGGAAATACCCCGGCCCCAGGGCGTTGACTTGGATATTGTACGGGGCCAGCTCAATGGCCATTGCCCGGGTCATTTGAAGGACGCCGCCCTTGGTCCCGCAGTAAACCGACGATCCCGACAGCCCGATAGCGCTTCCCAGGGAGCCGATGTTGAGGATCTTTCCCTTTTTCCGCGTTTTCATGATCCGGGCGGCGGCCTGGGCCGTGAAGAACGCACCTTTGAGGTTGACGTCCATGATCTTGTCGTACTGCTCCGGGGTCACGTCGACGAAATCCGCGACCTCCTCCGTGCCCGCGTTGTTGACGAGGATATCAAGGCTGCCGTATTTGTCCCTGATCTTCTCGAAGATTTTTCCCGTCTCTTCGTATCGCGTCACGTCCAGCGCGACGGCCTCCGCCCTGCCTCCCTTCGCGGCGATCTCCACCGCCGCCGACCGAAGCCCCTCCACGCTCCGGGCACAGCACACCACCACGGCCCCCGCCTCCGCAAGCCCCGCCGCGTACCCTCTGCCGAGCCCCTGAGACGCACCGGTGACCACGGCTACCCTGCCCGCCAAACTGTACTTTTCGAGAACGTTCATACCGCACACTTCCTGTTCTGCTTGTTTATTTGGATAACGCGATAAATTTTATTACGTGATCGCAATAAAATCAAGATTGATTTCCACAGAAGATTAACTTCTTACCTTTTTACCTACCTCACATGGCCTATAATGGACTCACCGAGATTCAAATTTTACAATCGGGGAGGCGAAGGCACATGGTGGACGTAAAGGACGCATCGACAAATCTGTCGGGACGTAGAGTACTTTTGGATTGTCTGCGAAAGGGGACATCCCTTTTGTTGCTCGACGGAGGAATGGGCACCATGTTGGCCGAACGGGGATGGGCGCCTCCCATGCTTCCCGAGGAAATGAACCTCCAGAGCCCGGACGTGGTGCGCGCCATTCACAGGGCCTATATCGATGCCGGAGCGAACATCGTGGAGACGAACTCCTTCGGAGGCAGCTCCCTGAAGCTGGCGCACCGGGGGCTCGGGGACCGCGCGGCGGAGATCGCGGCGGCGGCGGCTCGCCTGGCGCGGGAGGCCGTCGGTGAGACGAACCTCGTCGCGGGATGCGCCGGGCCTTTGGGAGAGCTGCTGGAGCCCTTCGGGGCCCTTTCCTTCGAGGAAGCGGCGGAGGCGTTTCGCCCGCAGTTCCAGGGGCTGATCGACGGAGGGGCGGACTTCATCCTCATCGAGACGGCCCTGGACCTTCGCGAGGTCAAAGCCGCGGTGGCCGCCCTGAAAGACCTGGAGGACGGCAAATTCCCCTTCGTGGTAAGCTTCACCTTCGAACAGCAGGGACGCACCGTGACGGGAACTCCCCCCGAGGTGGCCGCTCACTGGGCGCGGGCGGTGGGGGCGATGGCGGTGGGGGCCAACTGCGGCATGGGACCGGGCGCTTACGTCGGCGTGGTTTCCGCGCTGCGAGAGCACTCGGGCCTCCCGGTCTTCGTCTACGCCAACGCGGGACTGCCCGACGACCCGGAGCAGTGGGGGCCGGAGGACTACGCGGAGGCAAGCGAGCGTTTGGTGAAGGCCGGAGCCACGGTGGTGGGCGGATGCTGCCGCACGACCCCCGCTCATATCGCCGCGCTCCGCCAACGCTTGAAAGGGCTTCCTGTCCTGCCCCGAACCCATATCGATTACCTCCCCTTCGCCAGCCGCAGCCGCCTGATGCCGGGAGGACGAGAGTATCCCCTGACCTTGGTGGGGGAGGGCATCAACGCCTCGCGGCCCGCTATCAAGCCGCACATCGCCTCCGGCTCCTGGGGAGCGGTGCGGGACTTGGCCCGGGCTCAGCACGAGGCGGGAGCGCGGCTCCTGGATATCAACATCGGCCTTCCTCAGATCGACCAGATCGAGGCGATGAAGAAAGCCGTGGCCGCCGTGGAGAGCTCCTCCGATCTTCCCCTGTCCATCGACAGCGACCGGGCCGATGTGGTGGAGACGGGCTTGAGGGCCTGCACGGGGATTCCCTTGATCAACTCCGTCACGGCGAAGGGGCCGGAGGTCGAGAGAGGCATCCGCTTGGCGCAGCGCTACGGAGCCGTATTGGCCGTGCTGCCCCTGGACGAAAAGGGCATTCCCGAGGGCGTGGAAGGGCGCATGACCCTGGTACGGCGTGTCGTCGAAACGGCGGACCGGATGGGCTATCCACGCTCCATGCTGGTGGTGGACGGCCTCTGCATGGCGGTGGGGGCGGACGCCGAAGCGCCCCGCGTGGGGCTCGCGACCTTGGCCCGCATAGAGGAGCTGGGGTGCTGCACCATGCTGGGGCTCAGCAATATCTCTCACGGGATGCCCGCCCGCAGCGCCATCAACAAGGCATGGCTGGCAATGGCCATGGCCGCCGGACTTCACGTGGCCATCGCGAACCCCCTGGACCGAGGCGTCAGGGAGACCATCGCAGCCGGCGACCTCCTGTGCGGCCATGACAAAGACGCCAAACGCTATCTCTCCCTGGCCGATTCTTTTGTTCAGGTGCAGGCTCGAGATCAAAGCCAGGCCCAAAGCGATGCGGCAGCCGAACTAAAAAAAAAGAGGAAAAACGACCTGACGGACGGCGTCCGTAACATGAATATGAAGGTGGAAGCGAAAGAGGACGAGTGGACGGAGCTGCGGCGCGCCATCGTCCAAGGGGACCCGGACAAAGCCGGCGATTTGGGCAGGGCCATGGACGAGGCGGGAACGGACCCGACCACCATCATCAACAAAGGCGTCGTCCCGGCTCTGACGGAGGTGGGCAAGCTCTACGACTCGGGGCGCTATTTCCTGCCCCAGCTTCTGTCGTCCGCGGGCGCGGCGCAGAAAGTCTGCGACGTGGAGATGGCGCGTATCGCCGCCTCGGGCGAAAGCATGGAAAAGGGCACGGTGATACTGGCGACGGTGGAGGGCGACCTTCACGACCTGGGCAAGAACGTGGTGGCGACGATGCTGCGAAGCCACGGCTACAAAGTCGTCGACCTTGGGAAAAACGTCCCCTGCGCGGAGATCGAAAAGGCCGCCCGCGAGCACCGCGCGCAGATCGTCGGGCTGTCGGCCCTGATGACCAGCACCATGTTCCGCATGGAAGAGGACGTTTCGGCGCTGAAAAGCGAGCTTCCCGAGATCCGTGTGATCGTGGGCGGAGCGTCGGTGAGCGACGACTACAGCCGCCGTATCGGCGCGGACGGATATTCCCCCGACGCGGTGGGCGCGGTGAAGCTGGTGGCGGATATATTGGAAAACAGTAAAGGAGAATGACTATGGCAAAAGTTGCGTTGGTTTTGATCGATGGCTTCGAGGAGACGGAGGCCCTGACGACGGTGGATATTCTGCGGCGCGGTTCGGTGGAGGTCACGACGGTCTCCCTGACCGGCGAAGAAGTCGTCCACGGCAAGCACGGCGTCGACGTACACGCGGACGCGCTCTTCGACGAAGTGGAGAAGGGGTCCTTCGACATGCTGGCGATTCCCGGCGGGACCACCGACTACACGGAGCACGAGGGATTGCTGGACTGGGTGCGGCGTTACGACAAAGAGGGGAAAAAACTGGCCGCCATATGCGCGGCCCCCGCGGTGTTCGGCAAGGCGGGGATATTGAAGGGCCGGAAGGCCGTCTGCTACCCCGGCATGGAATCGTGGCTCACGGGAGCCGTCATCGGCCAGGACATCGTGGAGACGGACGGCAACATCACGACCTCGAAAGGCCCCGCGACGGCGATGTTTTTTGCACTGAGGCTCTTGGAGATCCTGCGGGGCGAAAAGACCGCGAAAGACGTGGAAAAAGCGTTCCTGGTCCCGCTGATCCGAGGTTAGATAGGTGACATGAGGTATTTGCCATGAGCGATCCGCGCCCATTGAAGAACTTGGACAAGTTGGGCAACTTGAGCTGCGCGAACTGCACGGTGGGCAATTGTTCGAAGCTGACGAAATCGTTTCCCGATTTTTGTCTGACCACGAACGCGAGAGAGGGGATCGTGGAGGACGTTACGAAACGTTATGTCAAAAGCCCCAAAGACCGGAAGATCGCCCTGGCCGCCGCGGAAATCGAGAGCGCTTACTACGGCAGGGCCACCCGGGTGGAGGAAATTTTGATCTTCATCGAGAAGATGGGATATAAAAAAGTGGGCGCCGCCACCTGCGCCGGGCTCTTGAACGAGTGCAGCACGTTCGCGAGGATCGCCCGGGCGAAGGGCATCGAAATATACGGCGTGGCCTGCAAGGTCGGCGCGGTGGACAAAACGGTCATCGGGCTGACGGAAGAGCAAAAAATCTCCCCCGGCTCCCACGAGTCCATGTGCAACCCCATTCTTCAGGCCGAGCTGCTGAATGAGGAAAAAACGGACTTCAACGTCATCATCGGACTCTGCGCCGGGCACGACACACTGTTCATCAAGCACTCCAAGGCCCCAGTGACCTACCTGGTGGTAAAGGACCGCGTGCTGTGCCACAACCCCGCCGCGGCACTCTACGGCGCCAACACTTATTATAGAAGGCTCTTGGGGCCGGAACTCCCAAAATAAAACCCGGGGGTCGATTCGAAGTCGGAAGCCGAGGCCGCGGATTTTGGGGCGATGCGACGTTCTTGACATTCTTTCGATATTGGATATAATAAATTGAAAACATTTTAGAGTAATTTACAGATAAGTACAGACAAGAGGCAAGAGCGAAAAAGGAGGCGCGGGACAATGACGATGCAATCGAGGTAATAAAGTAAAAAAAAATCTACCCCTTACAGTCGGACGATAAACGAAAGCTACTCGACCCCGATCATAAGGGAATATTGTTGTGGCGACAGTGTGAATTACTGGGATTGAATCGTAGCTCCATCTATTATCGTCCGCGAGAAGAAAGCGCAGGAAACCTCCGACTCATGCGCCTAATAGACGAAATCTACACTCGTTCACCC
>JAISWV010000300.1 GCA_031270755.1 Synergistaceae bacterium | reverse complement strand
TTCCATATCGACGGGCTGGTGATCTCGGGCGGAGACGACACGGGCGGCGTGGTGGTCGACCTGGTGCAGAACGGGATAGCGTGTGTCCACGCGCCCAAAACCATGGACCTGGACCTGCAGACGTACTCGGTGGGGGGCGACTCGGCCATCAACAAAATCGCGCGCATCGTGGAGGACATCAAGACGACGGGCAGGACTCACAACCGAATCATGATCGTCGAGGTGTTCGGGCGCTACGCCGGCCACACGGCTTTCCGCGGCGGAGTGGCGGCCGACGCCGACTGCATTTTGATACCGGAAATATCCGTGGACTTCGACGTCGTCTACGAGCACATGAAGCATTATTACATGCGCCGCATCATGAATTCCGACGTGCACTCCGGCAGCTACGTCATCGTGGTGGCGGAGGGGATTCGCGGCGAGGACGGGAAGGTGTTCTCGGAGAGCGGCGACGGAACGGACTCCTTCGGGCACGTGAAGCTGGCGGGCGCGGCTCGATTTACCCGCAAACGACTCGACGAGAGGATGAAAAAAGACCCCGAGATCCTGGATTTCATGAAGAAGTCGGGTATGTTCGTGCCGGGGGTCTTCGAGATTCCGGAAATACGCGAAGTCACGCCCGGGCATATGGTGCGCAGCGGAACCACGTCGGCGTACGACGTGAACTTCGGCAAGGAGGTCGGCGCGGCCGCGGTGATCCTGCTGGACGAAGGCATAAACGGGGTGACGGTGGTGGAGACCGACAACGGAAAAATTCGGTACATTCCCACCAAAGAAGCCATAGTGCCGCGTTTCGTCAACTTGAACGAGGTGACGTTCTACGAGCAGATGGACGTTTGTTTCGGCCGCAAGCCGCAGAAATACGTCCCCGTGATCGAAAGGCACGAGGGCCCCGTCGAGCGTTTCATGTAAGCTCGGGACATGGAGGGCAGGATGCGTAAAAGAACGACAAGAAGACCTGCAGGTTTTTCACCGAATTCTTCACTGAAAACGAAAAAAAAGCGTTTTTTGCCGATTTTCTTTTTTATCCTGTTTTTGGCGGGAACATGTGTTTTTTTGTATTTTTTTGCGATACTGCCGCGCCAAACGGACGCGTCGACTTCAGAGGCAAGAGAGGCAAGAGAGGCAAAGGCGGACGTAAAGGGAGAAACGACTTTGGAGCTCCTGACGCGGGATTCCACAAAAGTGTACATGGCCGAAAACCGTGTCAGCACCTCGGGCGTGGGCCGCATAGTGGACGATACCTCCCAGGGAAGATTGCTGGCAAAACGCGCCGCGCTGGTGGATGCGCGGCGCAAGCTTCTGGAGCTGAGGCACAAGCTCCTTGGGGAGCCTATATTGCAATTCGGGTCGCGCAGCGTATCCGGGCACGTCATCGCACCTCAGATTCGGTCGGAGCGAGTCCGTGAGAATCTCTATTTTATCGACATCGACGTGGAGCTCGAGGAACTCCTGAAAACGGACTTGGACGAAGAAATTTTCGCGCTTCCTTAGGGTTGGTCAATAAATTGACGGGAATGCTGTTTCCCTAATGTTTTTTGCCAGCTCCGACAGACTGCTAGGGGATGTGAATTATGGAATGATATCAATAAAGATGAAAACTTATTCGGTTCTCAACGTGTAGCGGCAACGTGAGCTGCAAAAGAAATCAAAAACGGTGGAAAAAACGTTCGTTTGGTGTGGAAAGTGAACGAGGAGCTTTGCCCCCCTGAAGACGTAACGAGCGTTACAGATACTTATCCAATATGCCGGCTTTTGCAGTTTTCAACTCGTCAAGCCGTTCGCGCAACCGCGCCATTTCCGCTTCCTGCTTCTCGATTTCGGAAGCGAACTTTTCCTGCTCCTTGAGCGGAGGAAGCGGGATACGAATCTCCGCCAAAATTTTTTGATTCAAATTGGTTATATTTGCGCCGTGCGCATCGCGGAGCATTTGAGCTTTAACGGATGAATGCCGCAGTAAATGAGATAAATAAACAACAGTTACGGCGCTGTCAGCCAATCTAAAACGAATACAAAAACCGCTGAAGGTTACCGGCGCTTTATCGAGGTATACCACTACGCTTCTCCCGACAAGTTCTTTATTGCCATTTGAACGAACAAAGACAATGTCGCCATCCTGCAATAAATAATCATTCGGCGGCATAGCGGTGAGGCTAATCTCCGCCAGGCTGTCCGTCCCGTCAATACGCGCGTTCGCTTGAAAATCTCCAACGCCCAAACACTTCACTCTCACTCCTGATTCGCTTTTATGAAAGTTCATTCCGTTTTTCAGGGTTCCCAAAGCGCCAAGAGGCTTTACCGTCCAAGCCTTCTCATTCCTGACAGGGTCGCCGAACATTTCATCAAAGAGCGAATTGGCTAACCTTTTATGGCTGTCAATATTCTTTTTAATACTTCCCTCTTCACGCTCCAACGTTTCAAATTCCGCGATAATTTGCCGCTGAACGTCAAGGGGCGGAAGCGGGATAGTAATACCCTTAATACGCTCCAACGATAACTTTGGAGTTCCTATGCCAACGGTAAGGCTTTTTATTTGTTCTTGCACATATTCACTCCCGCAAATGTAGACAAGATAATTACAATCAACCTTATCCCCGTAAGGGATAAGTCTTGCCGCGTTTTCAGTCAGATTCGCGCCGTCAAGCGACTGCGGGACTCTTCCCACAATGCCAGGGGTTCCTGCTATCGAGATATACGCATCGGCAGAGCGTATAATGTAGTTCTCAATGCGTTTATGTTGCTCCGACGAAATATACTGCAAATCGGATTCATCAACGGAATGATTCTTAAAATCGGAAACTCTGATGTAAGGAAACTTCGTTTTTTCAGATGAAAAACTTTCTCCAGCTGCAAGACGTTTTCCCCCTTTGACGTCGGCGCAATCTCCTATAGAAACTATCGGAAAAGCAAAGTACCGTTGCCGCTTGCTCAAATTCACGCACTTATCAAACTTCTTTGTGCCGTACTCAAAGAACCCGCTCATACGACCGTAGGAAACGTATTTCGCTACAGCTTCGTCGACTTCTTTTGCGGGTTCGTCCAGAAATGCCTTGTAGATGTAGCTGTTGACTTTCCGCGGGTTAAGCCCGTTTTCGTCAAACAGCTTCGTGCCGGCGGGCAGGAGCTTGATCCCCTCATACCCGCGGCGCTCGCTGAATTCATAGCCCAGAAACGCCTTTTCATCCTGCTTCTGTCCAGATCTGACCACAACGATATTTTGATCATATGTAAGCAGGAAATACAACAGTTTCTCGCGCTCGGCCGCCAACGCTTTTTCATAAGGCTCATCGCCGTATTCTCTGACGTAGTCAGACCACAATTTGTGCGACCTCATCGCGCTACTCGCCGCGCCGTTCACGAACGTCGCGTAATCGTCAAACGCCAGGCCGTCATAGACGTTCGCGACGAATTTCGAGAACGCGCGCTCGATACCGGCGGCCGTGACATCGAGGCCGTCTTTGAAGAACTTTTCAATGGCTTGCGTTACCCTCTCGTGTTCATGGTCGGGACGGCGTTCAAGGAACAGAATGACGGTATTTGTCCCCGTTTTCATAAATGTGCCGGAGCCAAGCTCGACAATAGACTTCACTTTGAAATATTTGAAAATTACCTCCCGCGCGCGCGAGTAAATCCCGCTGTTTGAGAGCATAGAACTGGGCAAAATAACGCCCGCCCAACCGCCGGCTTTCAGAAGCTGTTTCATGCGTTCGACAAACAAACACTCAATCTCGGAGCTTTTGTCTGTAAAACCATCCCACAAATCGAATGTCTCCGCGCCGCGCCTGAGTATACTCCTGAACGCCTGAACGGAATACGGCGGGTTTGAAATAAGTATGTCAAACTGGCCGTTATCGCGTCCTTCAGGAATCAGCGTCTTTTTCAGCTTACCCCTGTACTCTTCGGAATGAGTGAAATTATCCAAGCCATTCGCCCAGATGACTTCGGCTTCTCCGTCGCCATTGAAGAACGCGCTGACTTTCGTGGTCTTGACCAACCTGTCATCCGAGTCGATACCGTAAACGTAATCTTTTGCCCACTCGAATTTCGGGATACCCCCCCAGGCGTCGAATTTTCCGCGCAGTTCTTTGGGCATACGGGATTTGTCAACGCGATGCTCGATGATGTCCTGCATCTGTGACATATATTCCGTTAAAAAGTGCCCGGATCCGCAGGCATAGTCGATAACCGCGGGCAGCGGTTCGGGCGCTCTGCCGTCCACTAATTTTTGCGTCAGTTCCTTTAGCGGCAGCGACGATATTATGAAGCGGGTTATGGGAACAGGCGTAAAAAATTGCCCCGCTTCCTGCTTCATACTGGTATTTAAAAGCAATTCAAAAAAACTGCCCAAAAATTCATGCTTTTGCTCGTATCTGAATCTATACTTTTGTAAAAGCTCGACGATTTCCCGGACTACTTTCGCGTTCCGCCGGAAAGAACGTTCCTCCAAAACTTCGGCAAACGCGAAGTTCGGGCTTTTCTTCAAACGAAGGTCCACCAATTTTTGACGCGCGTCCCGTTTATAAATTTCGGACATCTCCGTTATTTTGCCAAAGAAATCGTCAAAATCCTCCGTTGTAAAGTCGGAAACGTCTATATCGAGAAACCTCCACATACCGCTTTTGTAGAGGTCGTTGAGCGTCATTTGCAAATCTTCGTCCGACAATCCCGCCCAGCATTGGAAGCGCAATTCGTCATTATCCGCCGCGTTTGTTTCGTCAATAATTTTGCACACGAACAGGTTGAGGAGTTTATTAAAAGCGTTGGGCTTGTCCGATATGGCGTTATGACGCAATATCTCCATAATTTGGTTATAAATCTTACCGCTGTCCTCATCGCTCATTGCGCGAAGTTCAACAAGCGTAAGCCGCTTGTGCGCAACTCCGTAAGGCGCGGCGTAATCCTCGAATACGCCATTCTCTTGAAATTCTTTATTCCAATATCCGTGAATATCCTTGGTTTCGGATAAACTTGCCCATTCGTCCTGTACATCGACAATGCTGTTTATGTATTCAACCCTGTCGCCGGACAGACGCGAGGCGTACAAACAAAGATGCTTCGCGGCGGTGGCGTTTTTGTAATAGGCGAACAACTGCCCGCCGTCTTTGAGCATCCTGGCGCGTTCTCTGTTATACTCAGCGCCCCAGGTCTTGCACTCGATCATCAAAAAAGGGCTGGCGTCAGAATTTTTTACCAAAACGTCAAGCCGTCCGGAGTGCCCTCGCCCGGAGGGATATACCTTTTCCAGCTCAATAGAATTTGGCGTATAGCCTTTATCCAGCAGCCGCACGACACACTCCAAGACCACGAAATTTTCAGGATGGGAAAATTTGCTTGTCGTTCCATCGCCAACGGATATGCGCGCCGGCTCGTCCGCTGTGGTATCGGCAT
>JAISWV010000194.1 GCA_031270755.1 Synergistaceae bacterium | reverse complement strand
CTGGCTTCTGGCTTCTGGCTTCTGGCTTCTGGCTTCTGGCTTCTGGCTTCTGGCTTCTGGCTTCTGGCTTCTATATTATACCGGATTATTACTGGGTTTGCAAGAGCAAAAGACACGAAAACAGGGGAAGCAAATTCATCGATCCCCATCATCTCGCGCCTCCTTTCTCACTCTTGCTTTTCACTTTTAAAATGGTCGTGTTCTGCATTATATCCCTCCGCACACAAACGTCAAGACGTGTATCGGCAAAACGTGACCCGTGCCGGACCAAATGTTTTTGGCTTCAAACTTTCCTCGAAAAACTTCTCAGATGAACAGCTCCGGTTCCGCTCTTCGGGTCAGGCCTTCTTCCAGTTCCCGTTTGTGGTTCAGGTAGGAGGCGTCGTCATAGTATCGAGCTTTTTGGGGGCACTTTTTTACACACGCGCCGCATTTGATGCAAATTCCTACGTACACCCGCACGTCTTCGAGGCTTATAGAACCCATAGGGCACACGCGGGCGCATATTTTACAGTCGTTGCAGGAGCCGCTGACCAGAGGCTTGACTTTGCGCAGGTCCACGGCTTTTCCCGCGGCGTCGCGCGGTTGATAATAGCCCCGGTACGGCTTGGGCGTCCCTTTGACACGGAGGGGTTTAAACTCCTCGTCGCTCCGGGCTCTTTTCGCCTTTTCGGCCGCCCGCTCCGCAAACCGCGCGGCCGTTTCCAGATCGGCCTCGTCGGGCCTGCCCCCCGCCAGCGTATCGGAGAAGGAGTGCTCGCCGACAAAGGCCGCGGCGGACAGTACATGAAAACCATCTTCCTCGAGAATGTCTTTCAGCTCGATGAGGGCGTCGTCGTAATCGCGGTTGCCGTACAGGACCACCGGCAGCGCAGCCGCCCCCATGCCGTTTATAGAGGCCAGGTATTTCAACAGCACGTTGGGCACCCGGCCGGCGTACACGGGTACGCCCAACACCGTGAAGTCGGAAGATGAAATCGCCGGCACGGCGGCCCTGGCGGAGGGCAGGGTGAAGTCGAACACCTCGAGCGGCGTTTCAAAAGATTTTGCGACGACCCCGGCGGCCTCCGTCACGATTTTTTGTGTCGTTCCGGTGGGGCTGAAGTACAGAGCCCATATTTTCTTGAAGTCCATTCGAAAGGCCCCTTTTCATTTCAAATCTTCATTTTCAAATCTTCGTTTCAAGCCTCGAGTTTGTTGCTGCGGCTCCAAATTCTCATTTTTTCGGCAGATTGAATCAAGTTTTCTCTGAATTGCGGATGGGCCACGCTGATGATTGCCTCCGCCTTCTGCCAAGTAGAGAGCCCTTTGACGTTCACAATGCCATATTCTGTCACAAGATAATGGAGATTCGCTCTCGTATCGGTGACTACAGAGCCCTCTTTCAGCGTGGGCACGATTCTGGACTGGAGCTGCCCGTCTTTGCCCTTCATCGTGGAAGAACAGCAAATGAAGCTTTTCCCTCCTTTGGAAAGGTAAGCGCCCAGAACGAAGTCCAGCTGCCCACCCGCGCCGCTGATATGTTTGAGCCCCGATGTTTCCGAACTCACCTGTCCAAACAGGTCGACGTCTACAGCGTTGTTGATCGACATAAAATTGTCCAGGGAAGCCAACACCCGAACATCGTTGCAGTAATCCACGGGGGCGGTCATGCAGGCGGGGTTATGATCGATATAATCATAGAGCTTTTGTGTTCCGGCCGCAAAAGCGTAAGTTTGACGTCCTGGATTCACGTTTTTCTTCGAGCCGTTGATTTTTCCGGCCATTGCGATATCCACCATGGCGTCGACGTACATTTCCGTATGTATTCCCAAATCCTTCAGGTCGGACTTTGCGATGAACGCGCCCACCGCGCTGGGCATTCCCCCGATACCGATCTGAAGACAGGCGCCGTCGGGAATCCGTTCCACAATCAGCTTGGCGACGGTCTCGTCCACCTCCGTGATTTCCGGCGGCGCAATTGTCGGCATGGCTTGATTTTCGCCTTCCACGACCATGTCCACTCGGGAAATATGCACGCTCTCCGCTTCGCCGCCCAAACAATACGGCAGGCTTTCGTTCACCTCCACGACGATCGCTTTTGCGCGCCCGCAGACCGCGGCCATATGAGATACACTGGGGCCGAAGTTGAAATAGCCGTGTTTATCCATCGGGTGCACTTGGAACAGCGCCACATCCACGTCCGCGGGCATATCTCGATAGTACCTGGGAAGCTCGGAATAACGGATCGGCGCGTAGAAACCGAAGCCCATTTCCGTCGTCTTGCGATCGACACCTGTCATATGCCAAGAGTTCCAGGTGAAATGTTCGGCTGGCGACTCGATTTTGAATATTTCCGGCGTTCGCAGCACCATCCCGCCGCGGATATTGACCCGATGAAGCGAGGGCATCACCTTGGCCAAGGCCTTATCCAGCGCGACAGGAACCGCGACGCCCCAGCCATAGTCGATCCATTGCCCAGATTGAACCGCCTCCACCGCTTTTTCCGGAGTGACGAGTTTTTTAGCATATTCTTTAGAGTAATCCATTATCTATCACCCCAAGCTGTTTTATTTGACTATCAAATTATATCAGGTGAAGCATGACGTATTCAGTATTTCAAACCAGTATTTCGAGAGCCTTTTGTGACCCTTTTGCGAAAACGATGTTTTCCTCGGTTTCTCTCAATCTTGTTTCCGCGGGCGGGGAAACTTCCAGCTGAACGCTAAAGTGGAAATAAACGCGGCGACCACGGACGCGTAAGTTTCGGATATGCTCGGATGGATCGGGAAGTGCCCGGTCACTCCGTTGTAAATGACCCAGAACAGACCGACGATGGCCGTTGTCATCATTCCCCAAATAGCACCCTTTTCGGAGGTCTTCTTATAGTAAATTCCCAGAAGAACCACGACAAACAGCGCCCCGCGCATGGAATACGCGAAGTACACGATGTCCAGCACGCGGATACCGGCGGTGTTGAAATATAC
>JAISWV010000182.1 GCA_031270755.1 Synergistaceae bacterium | reverse complement strand
CGGACGACATCTCTACACCGTACCGGCCTTCGGTATCTGGGTCGCCGGCCTCAGCGCTTTGGCGGGCGCGGGAATCGTCGCCGCGCTGACCGAACGGTTGGCCTACAAGCCTATACGCGAGCGCACTTCCATGACACTTTACCTCCTGATCGCCTCCATGGGCGTCAGCATCGTCATCGAAAACGTCTTTGTCATCGTCGTCGGCGGGCGTTTCAGGGCTCTGCCTCAAGACACTTTTCCCTCCGCTCTTTTCACCCTGGGGAAGAACGTCACGGTCAGCAGCTCCGATATTCTGTCCTTGGCCGTGGCCGTCTTGTTCCTGGGAGGGTTGCAGTTTTTTCTGTCTCGAACCCGTTGGGGGCTCGCCATTCGGGCCGCTGCCTGTGACCTGCGCACGGCGGGTTTGATGGGAGTCAACGTCTCTCTCCTGATCTCCATCGTCTTTTTCGTCGCCGGGCTCCTGGCCGCCGTGGGAGGCATCTTCCTTTCCGTCCGATATACCCTGTATCCCCAGCTGGGAGGGATCACGACCAAGGCGTTTGTCGCCGCGGTCATCGGAGGATTGGGGAGCCTCCCCGGCGCGGTGGTCGGCAGCCTCATTTTGGGCTTGGCCGAGATGCTCACCGCGGGATTCATCAGCAGCCAAATGCGCGACCTCGTGGTCTTCTCCATGTTGGTCGTCATGCTTCTGGTGAAGCCGGCGGGTTTTTTCGGCAAGCAAATCAGCGACAAGATCTAATGAGGAGGCGAAAGTCGTGAAGAAAAGTCTTTTGGGCAACGCCGCCTTTGCGGCCTTGGGTTTGACCCTGGTCTTCCTGCCTCTCTCCGGCTACGAAGAAGGAATAGTCGCTTTGCTCTGCGTCAACTGTATCGCGGCGATGGGGGTCTCGCTTTTGACCGGGTTTACGGGTATTTTCAGCCTGGGCCACGCGGCCTACATGGCGCTGGGGGCCTACACCGCGGCTATCATGACGGTGCGTTACGGGATTCACTGGCTTCCCGCCATCGTGGCGGGCGGATTCATCGCCGTGCTGATTGCATGGCTGATCGGCATACCTACGCTTCGCCTGACGGGGGACTACTACGCCATCGCGTCCATCGGCCTGGGTGAGGCCATTCGCCTGATTCTCGAAAATTGGCAGTCGTTCACCCGAGGCGCCCGCGGGTTTCCGGGCATCGATTCTTACACCAACCGCACGGTGGCGGTGGTTTTTTTCACGGTGCTGGGCATCGCCATGTTCAACTTGATCCACAGCCGCCTGGGACGCGAGCTCAAGGCGTCGCGGGACGACCGGGTCGCGGCGTCTTTGATGGGTTTCGACACGCCCTCGTCCCGCATGAAAGCGCTGCTGATCTCCGCGTTCTACTGCGGCATATCCGGCGCGCTGCTTGGAGGGTACATGAACTTCATTCAGCCGTCCATGTTCGACATGATGAAGTCCACGGAGTTGACGGCGGTGGTCGTCTTCGGAGGCCTGGGCTCCATGAGCGGAACCCTGCTGGGGTCGGCGATCGTTACGTCGGTGATGGAGTACTTCCGCGACATCTCCCAATACAGAATGCTGATCTACGGGTGCCTGCTCGTCGTCATCATGGTGCTGCGCCCGGAGGGCCTGTTGGGCAGCCGCGAGATATGGTCTTTCATTCCCGCTCTCCGTTCTGGAGTACAGCGAAAGGGGAGAGAATAAAAATATGGAAAACTCTCGAGTTCTCCTCGAACTTGACGGAATGAGCATGTTCTTCGGCGGAGTGCAGGCTGTCCGGGACATGAGCTTCACGATCACGGAAGGCGAGCTGGCAGGGATCATCGGCCCCAACGGAGCGGGAAAGACGACGGTGTTCAACGTGATCTCCAGCGTCTACAGCCCCACGTCGGGGAGCATTTGGTTTCGGGAGCAGGACATCACGCTGCTCATGGCCTACCAGGTCAACCGGCTGGGTATTGCCCGCACCTTTCAGAATTTGCGCCTTTTCGGCCGTTCTTCGGCCCTGGAAAACGTGATGACTGCCATGCAGAATCGCTATCGCTATTCTTTCCGCGAAAACCTGTGGGGATACCTTTCTCCCAGCTACCGACCGGACCCCGCCTACTACTACAGTTTCGCCGAGTCTCTGCTGCACGTGGGACGATGGTCCGGCGTGGAAAAACACATTCGCGCCAAAAGCATGGAGCTCCTGGATAGGGTCGGTCTGGCCGACCGCGCCCATCAGGCGGCAGGAACCCTGCCCTATGGAATGCAGAGGCGGCTGGAAATCGCCCGGGCCCTCGCCCTCGACCCCAAGCTTCTGCTGCTGGACGAGCCGGCGGCGGGCATGAACCCGGAGGAAGTCTTCGCGCTGAACGGCCTCATCACCGGCATACACCGCGAGTTCAAACTGACGACCCTGGTCATCGAACACCACATGGACGTCATTATGGAGATATGCCCGCACATCGTTTGCATGAACTTCGGAGCGAAAATCGCGGAGGGAACGCCCGAGGCGATACAGAACGACCCCGAGGTCCTGAGCGCGTACCTGGGCGACGATGAAGAGGAAGAAGAAAAGAAAAAGAAAGAGGTGAGCGCATGAACGTGTTGCTGGAAGCGCAAAACCTTCATGTCAGCTACGGCGCTATCAAGGCGCTGCAGGGATTTTCGCTTTATCTGAACGAGCAGGAGATCGTCTCCGTCATCGGGGCCAACGGCGCGGGAAAGTCCACGTTCATGAACGCGGTCATGGGTATGGTGAAACGCGATCAGGGCGTGGTCTTTCTCAAGGGGAAAAAACTGCCGAACAGGAATTTTCAGATCGTTCAAAACGGCTTGTCTCTGGTCCCCGAGGGGCGCAAGGTTTTCGCGCCTCTGACGGTCCTCGAAAACTTGAAGATCGGGGCTTTTACCCGAGCGAGGCAAGGCGACGTCAATAAAGATATGGAATGGGTCTTTTCTCTTTTTCCGAGATTGAAGGAGCGTATCCGCCAGCACGCGGGGACGCTGTCGGGCGGAGAACAGCAGATGCTGGCCATCGGACGGGCGCTCATGGCCCGGCCCCGAGTGCTGCTTCTGGATGAACCGTCCCTGGGGTTGGCGCCGATCATCATTCGGGATATCTTTGCGGAACTGAGGCGCATCAATGAAGAGGGCGTGACCATTCTTCTGGTGGAACAGAACGCGAGGCAGGCCTTGCTCCTTTCGCGCCGGACCTACGTTTTGCAAACGGGGCGTCTGCTGAAAGAAGGGCTTTCGAAAGACCTCCTGACCGACCCCGAAATCAAAGCGGCCTACCTCGGGACGAGAGAAAAAATGAAGTGAAGATTGACACAGGAGGCAGCGCAAATGTCTTTAACCGAGATGACGATAAAAGACTTTACGGAAAAATTGGGTTCGGACGCGCCCGCACCGGGGGGCGGCAGTGCGGCGGCGTTGTCCGGAGCGCTGGGGGCGGCGCTGGTTTCCATGGTCTGCAACCTGACCGCGGGCAAGCCAAAGTACGCGGAGCACGAGCCCCTGGTCAAGAAAACTCTGGCCGATTCGGACGACTTGAAATTGAAACTTCTGGACGCGATTCAGAAGGACACGGACGCCTTCAACACGGTCATGGCCGCGTTCGGTATGCCAAAGGGATCAGACGAAGAGAAGGCCTCGCGCAGCGCCGCGATTCAGGCCGCCTACAAAGCGGCGATAGCTTCCCCCCAGGCGACGGCGGAATATTGCCTTGCGGTGATGAAGCTCGCCGAATCCCTGGTGGGGAAAAGCAACGTCAGCGCGGTCAGCGACCTTTCGGTGGGGGCGGTTCAGGCCTATGCGGGCTTGAAGGGCGCTGTGGCCAACGTCAAAATCAACCTGCCCTTCGTGAAAGACGCGGCTTACGTGGCCGAGAAAAGGGCCTGGATAGCGCAATCGGAAGAATCCGCCGCTCGACTGCTCCAGGCGGCGGAAAACGGAGTCGCCGGACAGCTGCTTTCATGATATAGCAGCACTATGACAGCGACGCTATGATAGTGGGTCTGGGCGTAGACCTTTGCAGCATTCCCCGCATGGAAAAGGCGGTTCGCTCCGCTTATTTCGTGAGCCGCATTTTCCGCACACCAGAGATCGCCTACGCCGACGCCAAAGGAAATCCTCGCTCCCGCGCGGCGAGTTTTGCCTCGGCGTTCGCGGCTCGCGAGGCATTCGCCAAGGCCAGTGGCATCTCGATGTATAAAGTGGCGCTTTCATCTCAAATTTGTCTCGAACGGACGGATGGCGTTCCCAATCTTGTGATTGCGCCCAGTCTGGACGCCGGTTTCGCCCAGGGGAAAAAAAAGGTGTGGGTATCCCTCAGCCACGACGGAGATTACGCCGTCGCTGTCGTGGTGATCGAGACGTTTTAGCGCAGCGGAGGGTACGTTATGAGGCACAGAACCAGACGACGCGTCGATTGGGACGAAGAAATACGCAAAACCGAGCGCATACGCCGCAGGGGGCTTTTTGTCTCGGCGCTGGGGTTTGGGGTAGCGGTGATCTTCATCGTCGGCGCCAGCCGCATGAGTCCAGTTGGAATCGACATCAGCCGCAAACTCATTTTCACGTTTTCTTTGGTGGCCGCAATGTTTCTAGTGCGCGGGATACTCCGGCGCAGAGAGCGCTTGCGCCGGGAGCAGAAAGAAAAAGAAGAGGAACTGCTGTTGAACCGGATAAGACAAAGCAGAAATGCCGACAAAAAGGACCTATAGCGGGTTGCATAATCATGTATAAAAAAACGCCCGACACCTGCCATCGACAAACAAAACTTTGCACAGGAAAGAGCCGGCGGCTCTAAAGTGAAACTTCATTTTTGTTCTTCCTCGGAAGAGGCGACGCTGCATTTCGGCCGAAGGCTGGGGACCTTTCTCGTGCCCGGGATAGTGGTATTGCTTTCGGGCGGCCTCGGGACTGGCAAGACGCTTCTGACCCGGGGAATAGGGGAGTCCTTGGGGACCACGCGCGTCCGAAGCCCCTCCTTCACCTTGGTGAACGAATATCCCACCGACAAATACACGTTGGTGCATGCCGACCTTTACCGGCTGGAACCCGCAGACGTCGAAACCCTCGGGCTGGAAGACCACATCGATGGACCCGAACCCTGTGTGCTGCTGGTAGAGTGGCCGGAGCGCTGGGAAAACCCCCCGGACCTCGACGTTCTGGAGATCTCCATCGAGGCGACGGGGGAGACGAGCAGGGTCTTTCACGTGTCTTCCCGGGGGGCGAAAGCGGACGCCGCGCTCCGTGGCCTGAGAGAAAAGAGCAGGCACTAGGCTTTTTCGACGATTTCGACGACCTCGAAGGGCTCGGGGTCCGCAAGAACACGGGACGCAAATTCCAACTGCAGGGATTTGCGTTCTTTTTCTTCTCTAAATTCCCCGGGGTTTTCGTTCTTGACCCTGCAAAGCCTCAGATAGTCTTTGGGAACGACGGCCTCTTTGAGAAAAAACGTTCGGCTGGGCCTTCCAGGCAAGGCGAGCCGAAAGGCGAAGGCTCCGCTGCCCGGCATGACCTTCGGCGCGGGAGTCGCGTCGCCCCAGGCCGTGTCCACGGTAACCCGGCCGTCCGTTCCCCGAAACAAAAATTCGAAGGCGTCGCTTATCCCGTCCCCTAAAGCGCCGGATTTGACCTCCACCGACCTGCGAGGCAAGGCCTCTCTTGGCAGCGCCTCTCTTCCTTCTTCATCTCCTTCCTCCATCCGCGCCCATTGACGGACCAGGGACCAGGCCAGGCAGAGACCGCACAAAGAGGCGTTCCCGTGATACCGCCTCAGTTGTTCGATCCCCACCTGGTATTCCTCGTAGTCCTTCAGGCGAAGGCGGAAATCGTCCTTCAGAGCCGGAGGCTCGGAGGGAGCGTCCTGGGGAAAGACGGTACAGGGCTTGTGTTCGCGGACATCGAAAATATCGGTGGGGTCGAGAGCCAGGAGCGCGGCCTCTATTTTTCGGCGAAGCTCCATGGCCCCTTCTTCCGCTTCCGGCGGAACCCTCTTGAAATAAAGATCCTCGGAGACCTTGTAAAACTCCTCCGGGACCAATCCCGGCTTCAGGGCAAGGTCCGCGCGGCCGTCTTCCTGAAAGAAGCGGTAGAAGAACTTCCCTCTGACCGGGGCCGGGACGGTTCCCGGGGGGACGGGCATGTCCAGGTCGAAGGTGTAGCGCCCCAGGGACGTACATCGTAAGACCATCTCCAAGGCGTCCTCGAAGCCCTTTCCGGCAAAGGGGGTTTCCACGGAGCACTTCCCGCGCACGAAGCGCCCCCCGCCGGGAAACAGCAGGGAGCGGGCCAGCTCCAGGGCTTTTTGCCCCAGGGCCGTCCCTGCCGGATAGCGCCCCCCGTGATAGGCCGAGATGTCGCCGTAATCGGCTCGCAGCAAAACATCGCCGGCCTGGAACTCGATTCCCGTTCCTTGTGTCATAACGGCAGGTCAGAACGATCGATTCAGCGAACGATCAAAGAAGCGGGGTCCACGTACTTCACGGCGAGCTCCGCGTCGATGAGAAATTGCATCGTACTTTCCAGTTCTTTGATGTCCTGCTCCCGGATCTCGGGGTCGAAGTCGTAGAGCTTCGCCATTTCTTTGACTTGCTCCGGGCTGATCTCCGTTTCCTCGCTGACGATCTTCGTTGCCTCTTCCGGGTTTTCCGCGGCGTAAGCCAGAGCTTTGCGGTGGACGTCCAGCATTCTCCGGGGCAGGTCGGGGATGTCTTCCAGGGCCTTCGCGCTGACACCGATCAGAATCGTCGCCTCGATCAGCCCCTCACCGTCGAAGAGCACCCGCGCGCCTCCCTCTATGGCCTTGAGGGCCGCCGGGCCGGCCGCGAGAGCTCCGTCGATGGACCCGCTCATGAGCGCGGCCGTGGCTGTGGGAATCGGCATCTCGATATGCTCCACGTCCAGGGGCGGCACGTCCGCTTTCCTCAGGCCCGCCAGCAGCAGCTGGTGCAGCACCGTTCCCTTGGGACCGGCGACCTTCTTTCCCTTCAAATCGCCGATGGTCTTGATAGAGGGGTCTTTGACCAGCAGAGAATACGTTTTAGGCGCTCTGGAGTAGATCCCCGCGATCTTGATATCCAGCCCCTGAGAGGCCGCCAGCAAAAGGGACGTCCCCCCGATGCAGTTGGCCACCTGCACGGACCCCGCCGCCATCGCCTGAGTCTGCTGCGCCCCGGAGGTTATCTCGGGGTGGGAAAGGGTGTAGCCCAGAGGCCCGAACTCGGCCTCCAGAAATCCCAGGCGCTTCTCGATGATGGAGGGGATGTTCAGAGGGGATTTCACGTAGGTGACGGCAAGGGGTTTTTCTCCAGCCCCAGCCTGAACCGGGAGTACAAAAAACACCGCCAGCAAACCGGCAAGCGCGAAAATACGAAAGCTCGACGAAATCATTTTTTTCATGTTCACGTTCCTCCAAATATTTTTAGATTTTTAGATTTTTAGTTACAAGTGATATTGTTGCCTTCGATGGAAAACAAAATTCGCTCGCGAAGGGAGTACAGTTCCGCGGAGTTCCTGGGGTGGAGCTGTTCGACTTGGAATCGGTCTGTTATCTCTCCTTCGCGCATGACAATCACGTGGTCGGCGAGCAAAAGCGCCTCGTCGATGTCGTGGGTGACGAATAAAACGGTCTTCCCTCCTTCCTGCCACAACCGCAGCAAGTCGCGCTGCAGCGCCTTGCGCGTGAACCAGTCCAAAGCCCCGAAGGGTTCGTCCATCAGAATCAAGCGGGGCCTGCAAAAGAGAGTTCTCCCTAAAGCGACGCGCTGCGCCATTCCGCCGGAAAGCTCGTGGGGGAAAGCTTTGGCAAACCCGGACAAGGAAAGAGTCTCCAAAATGCGCTCCACATCGCCGAACCCCAAGCTCTCTCGTTTCTTCCCGCTCCGCTCCGCGAAACGAATGTTGTCGGCGACGGAAAGCCACGGCATGAGGCGCGCTTCTTGAAAGACGTACCCCACGTGAGAGCGGGGCGCGGAGCAGAACACCTCTCCTTGGGTGGGGCCCTCCAACCCCGCGATCAACCGCAGGAGCGTCGTCTTCCCGCATCCGCTTTTGCCCAGAAGCGCCGCGAAAGAACCGGCGGGCAGCTCCAAAGAAACGCCTCTCAGTGCCGTTACGGTCCCACCCTCCGTTTCGTAAATTTTCGTCAGGTTTTCGACGCGGACCATGTCACACACCCTGAGACTGTTCGCCCAACCGGCTCCACGGAAAGAGGCGCGCGGAGACCGTCTCCAACAGAAAATCCGAGAACGCGCCGACGCACCCCAGTACGAGAACGCCGCAGATGATGGTGTCCGACCTGGAAAGGGTCTCCGCCTCCCGGATCATGTACCCGATGCCGGAGGATGCGGCCACGATCTCCGCGCCGATCAGAGACCTCCAGCTGTAGGACAGGGCCAGGCGGATGCCCACAAAAAAATAGGGGAAAAAGGCGGGAAAGGCGATGTGGCGGAACAAAGCCCAGCGTGAAAACGACAACGTCTTCCCCACCTCCAGAAGCTGCCGGTCCACGTGCTTTATGCCGTTTTCCGCGTTGAGCAGTATGGGGAAAAAACTGGCCATGACGACCACGGCGATCCTGGACGCTTCCCCGATTCCCAGGCCCAGAATCAGAAGCGGCACCACCGCCAGGGGAGGGATTTGGCGGACAAAGTTCAAAAGCGGGCGCGCCGGTAAAGAGAAAAAGGGAACCAAAGCCAGGGCGATGCCCGTGGGAAAAGCCACGCACACAGAGATGCCGAACCCGGAAAACACCCGCATCAAGCTTGCGGCCAGATGTCTGGCCAAGACCCCGCTACTCAAAAGATTCGCCATTCTGCGCAGCACCGAAAGAGGCGCCGGAAACAGAAAATGATTCCACCCCGGCCGCGTACTGCCCCAATGCCACAACAATAAAAGAAACACAAAGCCCAATCCCGAAAGAACACGACGACCCCAACGGAGCATCATCAAAGAACCCTCTTCATTATTTATGTTTGCTATGACAAACATAGTAATGCGATTCTTTACAGATGTCAACTCTCGAGCAGCGACCTAGCAATGTGAAACGTGGGGATTGTGATTGGGTGTCTTTACCATATTCCGAGCTCCATCAGCTGGCGCGTCGCCTCGCCGCCCCAGTCGGAGTTGCTTTTGGGGGAAGCGGGGCTGGGGTGCAGGATTTTGTTCACGGCGAAAGCGCCGGTCGGAACCACGGCGGCTCGGACCGCGGCGAAATTGCCGACTCCGACGAGGTGGCTGGGAGCGAGAATCTCCACCAGCGCGCGCAGGTGTGCGTCACAGGCGTCATAAAGGGCAGCTCGCTCGGCCGGAGGCAGCTTGTCCGGGGTGAGATTGCGTCCTCCCTCCCCGTGCCCGGCTTTGCGCGGCGATGTTTCGATGAAGAGAAGAGGGCAGTAGTTGACGACGAAGTGTTCTCGGAAAAACGATTCCACGCTGCCGAACCGGTCTTTGAAAAGCCCCCACAAACGCCTCCCGCTGACCTCCGACCGCTTGCAGGCATAGCCGTTCACGGGATATTTGGGGTGTTCGTCACGAGGGCGCCCGATAGGGGCGGAGATCCCCAGCCAATCCCGGACGGCCGCGACCTCGCCGAAGGGGACCCCCGTTTGAGCCATACCCCAGGGTCCGGGGTTCATGCCCAGAAAGAGCACGCGCTTCTTTGCGGCTCCGTAACGGGTGACGTACTCCTCGAACGCGCCCCAGGCGTAGGACAGAGGATTGTAAACCCGCGCGACGGGAGGCGCAAAGACCATCTTCGCCACTTGGTCCCTCAAAACCGCCGCGGCTTCCAACTGTGCATCGACAACGCTCACGATCGAACCTCCCGTAAAATTTTTTATCGGTGTTTTCTTCGCGTTTCGAGGAAAGTTCGCG
>JAISWV010000176.1 GCA_031270755.1 Synergistaceae bacterium | reverse complement strand
TCCCTTCAGTGATTTCGATCAAACGACCGTACTCGATGGTGCGACTCATATCCCATCACCTCCCGTCATCTCCAAAAGTTGATTCCGCGAAGAGCTCGCCGATGATTTCCTCTACCGTTTCCACTTTGTGGACTTTGACGACGTTGGAGCCGCAGAAAAAAAGGCCCCGCTCCCAGTCTCCGTTGAAGGCGTCGACCAAGGCCATGGCGATGCAGAACGTCTCCCGGGTTTTGCGGTAACGGCAGTGAGTCAGGCAATTGGCGAAGCAGGGGTTGCTCTCGACCTCTCCGTCCAAATATTTGGCCACGAAGGGATTTTTTATCGCCCGCCCCGGAAGGCCGGCAGGGCTGTGGATGAGGACGACGTCTTCTTCCTTCGCGTCGATGTAGGCTTGTTTGAAGCGGTCGGAGGCGTCCCCTTCCACCGTGCAGGCGAAACGCGTGCCCATCTGCACGCCCTTCGCGCCCAGCTCGAACATGCGCTCCATGTCCTTCCGGTCCCAAACACCGCCCGCCGCGATAACGGGGATGTCGGACTTCATCTCTTCCGCGACGAAACGCACCGTGTCCGGCAAGGCCACCTCGATGGAGAGAGCGGGGTCGTACACCTGTTCCATGGCGGTGGCTCCCAGGTGCCCGCCCGCCGTCGCCGGGGTTTCCACGACAAAACCGTCGGGGCTGCGCCCGTACCGTTTTTCCCAGCGGCGCGTGATCAAGCTGGCCGCCTTGGCGGAGCTCACGATGGGCACCAAGGCCACGTCGGGGAAGTCCTTGGTGTACTCGGGCAGGCGCAGGGGCAGCCCCGCTCCCGAGACGATGACGTTCGCGCCCCCCTCCGCGGCAGCCCGCACCTCCGTGTCGTAGTCGGTGAGGGCCACCATGCAGTTCACCGCCAAGATCCCTTCGGGGCCGGCAATTTCCCTTGCCTGCTGCACAACTTCCTTTATGACGATCTCGTTGGATTCGAAGTAATTCATCTTTTTCAGAAGAAAATGAGGTGAGTTATGACTGAGCCCCACGCTCGCGATGGTCCCCACGGCACCGCGCCGCGCGGCATTTCCCGCGAGCCTGGGGCCGGAAATTCCCACACCCATTCCCCCTTGTATCAAAGGATAGCGTGGCTGATGCTTCCCTAGCTTCAGAATCGGCGTTCCGTTGCTCACCTTTCGACCCACTCCTTAATTGCGAGATTTCCTAAAGCGCCTCTTCTTTGCGCAAGGCCAGTGAAGCCTCCGTGTCGGAACGATTACCGGCTTTCGCCTTGGCGGCCTCCGCGAGAAGAGAGATCACTACCTGTCTGTTCCTTCTTCGGGCTATGCTCATGGCCGTTTCTCCCCCGCGGGAGACGGCGTCCAGGTCCGCTCCCGCTTTCAAAAGCATCGCGATCATATCCGCCTTGCCCACGGTGACGGCCATCATCAAAGGGGTGTACCCTTCCTTGCTGAACCCGCCGACATCGGCTCCGGCGTTCAACAGCTCCCGCGCCGCCGCTGTATGATTTCGGTCGATGGCGTACATCAAAGGGGTATAGCCATTTTTGTCGATTTTGTTGACGACTTTGTCCGCGGTCCCCCCTTTGACCGCGGGTTTCAACAGTTCTCGGACGATCTCCGGCCTGTTCTGGACGACGGCGTATATCAACGACGAACCGGAATCGTCATAGCCTTCATCGAGCGTTGCTCCATCGAGCGACGCTCTGTCGCGCAGCGCTCGAACGATGCCCGTCCTGTTCAGCGCGACGGCCGCTTTGAGGGGAGTGACCCCCGAGGCGCCCGCGGCGTTGACGTTGGCCCCCAAACTCAGACACCGGCGCACGGCGTCGACGTCGTCGTCCCTGATGGCCTGAAAAAGTTCCTTCTCCACGGCGGACAAGAACAAAATTTCTTTCGGCTCTTTTGGCCCGGCCGCCCGCGCCGGCGCGGGAACCGAAGGATCCGAAGAGAAAAAACGCCACAAAACCAGCAACAACGAGATAACGCCTACAGCGGCGCAAATCCCCCCCACGATTTTGAATCTTTTCCACCGCTCCGGCTTCTCCGAAAGACCTCCTGATGCCACCGGGCTTTCTGGAGCCTTCGGGCTCTTCAGATCTTCGGATGCCTCAGACGAAATTTCCGTGCCGCTGGCACGGCGCTGATTTTTTTTCAACTTCAAGCGCCGTAAAAAATCGGTCAAAAATTTCATTCGCGTCTCTCCCAAACGAAATCGATCGAAGCGTAACCATTGTAACATCGAATGCGGCGCCCGGCGTCAAGCCACGGAAAAAACGGAAAAAAACCGAGGTTGCCCTGTTAAAAAACTTAAAAAACGCCGGCCGCCTTTGCGAAGACGGCCGGCAGAATTGAAGCTCAGGGAGCGGGGCTCGTTCGAGACACCCCTTTGGCGGAAGAGGCGTATGCTTTAAGGCTGTATCTTCAAGGCCGCGAAGAACTTTATTCCTTCTCTTTCGATCCAAAGCACCGCCGCCTTGCTGCCTTTTTTGACCGCGCCCCTCAGGTCGTCCACGTCGTTCACTTTCTTGCCGTTGACCTCCAGGAGAAGATCGCCCTCTTGAATGCCCGCCGCCTGCGCGGGAGAGCCGTCAGCGACCTCCACGACCACGAGCCCCGACCGGCCTTCGATCTTGTACTGCCGTTTGAGCTCGTTCGTCAGCTTCGATACGGCGACGCCCACTTTCTCCAAGGCGTCCTCTTCCGTTTCGCCGGAGGCCGCTTTTCCCTCGCTGTCGGGGATCTCGTCGAGCTTGGCCGTCACGGTGGTGGATTTGCCGCCGCGGATGACCTTCAGCCTCAGCGTCGCCCCGGGCGCCTGCGCACGCACCTTGTTCACGAACCATTGGACGTCTTTGACCGCCTCGTTGTTCACGGAGACGATCACGTCGCCGCGCTGCAAGCCCGCCCGTTCGGCCGCCGAATCCGCGAAGACGTCGCCGACGATGACGCCGCTTTCTTCCTCGATGTCATAGGCGTCGGCGAACTCCTTGGTCAAATTTTGCACGGAGATGCCCAGCCAGCCCCGCTTGACCTTGCCGTAGGTGACCAGGTCGCTCATGATCTGCTTGGCCATGTCCACGGGAATGGCGAACCCCAAGCCCTGGGCGTAAGGAACGATGGCCGTGTTGATGCCGATGACCTTCCCGTCCATGTCGATCAACGGCCCGCCGCTGTTTCCCGGGTTGATGGCCGCGTCGGTCTGCAAAAATCCGTCGAAGTTGATCCCCTGAGCGTGGATGCTGCGGTTCTTGGCCGAGATCACGCCCACGGTCACCGTGTGCTCGAATCCGTAGGGATTGCCGATGGCCACGACCCATTCCCCCACTTCGATGGACTCGGAGTCGCCCAGCTCCAGGGTCGTCAGGCTCGACTCGGGATTGATTTTGATGACCGCCAGGTCGAAAGTGGGATCCTTGCCCAGCACCTCGGCCTCATAGGTCTTTCCGTCCGACAAAGTGACCGTTATCTTGTCCGCGCCCTCGACGACGTGGTTGTTGGTCAGGATTTGGCCCTCCTTTGTAACGATGAAGCCGGACCCTCTGCCCTTCATCGGAACGGAACGCGAAAAACGCCGGAACTCCTCGCCGAAAAAGCGCTTGAAGAAAGGGTCGTCTTGGAAGGGCAAGGGCAGCGACGACCGCTTGGACACCGTCTCCACGTCGATGTTGACCACCGCCGGCGACACTTCTTTGACAATTTGAACGACAGGATTATCCGCGTATTTGGACGCGGCCGACGCCGGCTGCGCCAGAGCGAAAATCCCGACAACCGACAACAACGCCAGCAACCCCACATATCTCGCATATCCTTTGACACGCATGATGGAACACCTCCAGTAAAATAAAAAAATAAAATCAAACTAAATCAAACATCTATTTCGGATGTGTATTCTAACCCCAAAATAAGTATCGTCACGGCAAATTTTACGTACGATCTCCTCCGTAACTGTATTATGATAATCGCGTACAAAAATAACCCGTCGCGAATACAGAGTGTATATTGAGGAATATTGATTGAGATTTAATCTTTCTCTTTACGAAAGAACCGCCAAGAGACCGTCAACCATATCGCCTCCAAGGGCATTGCCGCAATCAAGGTCCAATGGGAGAGGGAGAGTCCGTCCGTCCCGGCCTCGGCTCTCACCGAGTCTACGGAGAGCCGCATGACCGAAAACAGAATGAGCCCCAAAGGGGCCAGCAGCGAATGCCGCGGGACGCCTCCGCTCCGCAGGATTCTCCGCTCCGCGGCCAAAAGCAACAGCAGGATGGCGGCGGCGGCAAAAGAATAGTAAAGCTGCGTGGGATGGCGCGTCACTCCCACGGGATCGTAAGGGAAGCGAAGGGCCAAGCGGAACGAGCTTTGAGTGCCCACACAGCAGCCGGCGAAAAAACATCCCCAGCGCCCCAGGGCCATTGTGAGCAGAGTCGGGGGAGTTCCGGCGTCGCAGAGGCGCTGGAAAGAGATCTTGGGGTTGCGCCGGCACAAGGCCACTGCGGTGATCACGGCCCCGCTGATCGCGCCCACCTCCGACAGCCCTCCTCTATTGAGGTCCAAAATCAAGGACGGGTCGTTCCAGTAGACGGGGAAATTCCAAACGTACTCGAAGGCCCGGGCCCCCGCCAGCATCCCCACGAAGCTCCAACTGATCACGCGCCGCCCCTCGTCGTCGTCGACGCCGTAGAGGGGCAGCCGCCTGACGGTCCAAAGAAGCGCCAGAGAAAGAGCGGTGAACCAAATCACGTAATAAGTTTCCACCGGGATATTTCCAATATGAAACAAAACGGGATACATACGAAATCACGTCCTCCAATGAGCACGCCGCAAGCTTTACCGCTTGTAGCGATACCTGCCGCCCCTTCCTTTCGGGCCGCGCCCGCTCTCCTGGCGTTCCGCGGCGCCCAGCTTCGGCATGACCACCACTTTGCGGTCTGGAGACTCGCCCACCGATTGGGTTTCCACGTCGGGCCGATTCTTGAGCGTCGTATGAATCACCCAACGTTCCCAACTGAGCATGGGTTCAAGGCGCAGAGGCGCTCCGCGCTCCACGACCTTGCGGGCCGTGGCCTCCGCCAGGCGCGCGAGGCTCTGCTTGCGGCGCTCCCTGTAGCCCCCCGAGTCCAGGCGGACCCGAGGATCGTCCCCCGGAGAGCGAAGCGCCAGGTTCAACAGATATTCCAACGCTTTCAACCCGTCGCCGTAGCGTCCTACGAGAATGCCCGCGTCCTGCCCCTCCAGGGTGATCAGGGAATCTTCCGGGTCCAGATCGGGAGCCGCCCGGAGTCCCATGCGTCCCAAAATATCGGCCAGAAAAATACGGCTTTTGAGCAGCAGCAAAGACCTCTTGGGGGTCACCC
>JAISWV010000023.1 GCA_031270755.1 Synergistaceae bacterium | reverse complement strand
CTCGTGGTCTGCGACGCTTCGTTCATTTTCTTGCGCCTGCTGTTTCCGGTCATAGATCCGATCTTGTCCCGGGAAGGAGAGTCCGTTGTTCTCATAAAACCGCAGTTCGAGTCGGGGCGCGAACGCCTGAGGCGCGGAGGGGTTGTGCGCGATCCTCTCGTACACGCAGCTGTGTTGCGAGAGGTCTTGAATTTCATCGTGAAAGAAACCAGCCTTCGCCTTGTCGGCCTTTCTTGGTCTCCTATTTTGGGTCCGGAGGGCAACAGGGAATTTTTATTCCACCTGACCTGCGGCGCAGGGCTTCCCTTCGTCACCGAGGCGCCAGGCGTTTTTCGAATTGTTCGGCAGCTGCGACGCCGCCGGGGTTCGGGAGGTCATTGAGAACGGGCAGGACGTGAACGTTTGGGGGCCTGACGAAAGGGCGCCTCTGATGAGCGCCCTTTTTGCCTTGTCCCTGAAGCGGTGGCGGGACCCCAGAGTGAGGTTCGGGGATATGGTTCCCGAGCGGCAGAATATCGACGAAGGGACGACGAGCGGAAAATGATAGAATAGACCATAGAAGAGACTCAAATCAGTTGCATTTTTGTTTTCTGCCTGAGCGAAGCGAAAGGAATGGTCATATTCATGAAACTTGCTGAAGCCCTTATAGTGAGAGGGGATCTACAAAAAAAAATCGCGCAACTACGTTCCCGTATGAAGAAGAACGTGAAAGTTCAAGAGGGAGAAATTCCCGCGGAACCAGTAAAGGAACTGCTTCCAGTATTCGATAGTTTAATGTCTGAACTGGAATCTCTCATCAAGAAGATCAATCGCACGAACGGAGCAACGGCATTGGGCGGCGGAACATTGACAGACGCCGTTGTCGCGCGGGATTGTTTGCGCGGGAAGATCGACGCTTACCGTGAGCTTTATGACGCGGCGGCAATTCTGCAGGCGCGTTACAGTCGCTCGGAAGTCAAGTTTATTCGCTGCATCGATACGGTTGACTTGCAAAAAAATATCGATGCGGTTTCCAAACAATATCGTGAGCTGGATACGCAAATTCAAGCGGCAAACTGGACGATTGAACTGGCGGAGTGATCCGCCGTAGGTAGAAGTGTAAAAAGCGTGGCACAACCGCGGTAGGACGGTAACCCTACACTAATGGGACTTCTGGCGGGGTGAATGATACAAATTTTCGCCACACACGTGAGACCTTATAGTTTAAGCACGCTGGGACTCGTCTTTTAAGCGCGCAGGAACTCGTGCGTTAATGTTAGAACCAGTGCCGATTTTACCTTCGAGGGTGGGTTTGGGGAATTTTTATAAGAGGGGTGGTGGATGCCGGAGCGGATGTAAACGTCTCTTGTGGGGCAACGGTCTCCTTTGGGACCGTATTTTCGTCGGCAAAAGAGTTTTCCGGCAAGACCCCCCTGCGTATGCTGGGCAACGAAGAAGTCGTCAAGTATCTGGAAAGCGTTGGGGCCAAGACGTCAAAGGAGATCGAGCTCCGGTCTTAGAGGATGCGGAACAATTTTCGCCGGAGGTTCCCAGGCTCTATTGAGGGTCACCATAACTTGATGGAGCAAAAACAAAAGTACTTTTTGAAAGGAACGCTTTTGTTTATGGGAAAAAATGTAAAGAAAACTCGTTCTCGATTGACGATTTGAAATTTTGTCGGAAAGATAAAAGCCACCGGTTCCGTAGAAGACGAAGAAGAGTCCATGATAGACGCCGCTGTCGCTCACGCAATGGGCGAAGATTGAAGGCGAAGATCAAAAAGTTTGATGATGACCAAGAGAGCCGCGTTCTCCAATGTAAAGCAGAGGGCGCGGCTCCCGATTTCAGCTATTCCTTATTTGAGAATTTCATTCAAATCGCTCTCGGCATCGCCAATCGGCATTATACCGAAATGCTCTGCGAGATAGCTCAGCACATTGGGCGAAAGAAACGCCGGCAACGACGGGCCAAGCCGGATATTTTTGATACCCAAGTACAGAAGCGACAGCAGGACGGATACCGCTTTCTGTTCATACCACGACAAGACGAGCGTCAGCGGCAAGTCGTTTACGCCGCAATGGAAGGCTTCCGCCAAGGCGAGCGCAACCTTGACCGCGCTGTAAGCGTCGTTGCACTGCCCCATATCGAGTATACGCGGCAAGCCGCCAATAGTACCGAGGTCGAGGTTGTTGAAACGATACTTGCCGCAGGCGAGGGTCAAGATGACCGTGTCGCCCGGCGTTTGCTTCACGAAGTCCGTGAAGTAGCCGCGTCCCGGCTTCGCTCCATCGCAGCCGCCCACGAGGAAGAAACGCTTGATCGCTCCCGATTTCACCGCGCCGATTATCGTGTCCGCGAGAGAAAGCACCGCGCTGTGGCCGAACCCTGTCGTGAACGCGCCTTCGCCTTGAGGCTCGCTATAGCCGCCGAGCGCCAGTGCTTTAGCGATAACCGGAGTGAAATCTTTGTCCTCTCCGATATGTACAAGGCCGGGATAGCCGACGGCGGCTGTCGTGAAGACTCTGTCCGAGTAACTCGCCTTCGGGGGCATCAGGCAGTTGGTTGTGAACAAAAACGCCGCGGGAACGTCCGCGAACTCCCTCTGCTGATTCTGCCACGCGGTACCGAAGTTGCCCTCGAGATGCCGGAATTTTTTCAGCCCCGGATAGGCGTGGGCGGGCAGCAGCTCACCGTGGGTGTAGACGTTTATGCCCTTGCCCTCGGTCTGTTCGAGCAGCAGCTTCAAGTCGCGCAGGTCGTGACCGCTGACGACGATGAACGGCCCCGGCTCGATCACGCGCGGGAC
>JAISWV010000136.1 GCA_031270755.1 Synergistaceae bacterium | reverse complement strand
TCGTTCAGGCCGGACGCACGCCTGAAACCCGCGCGCGCCTTTCCCTTTCATTCTGACAGTCATGGCGGCAAACGCTACCCGCGCGGCGATAAAAGAGGCCGCGGTACGCGAGCCTCCGGCTCGCCTCTGACCTTTACCCACCTCTTGGAAGCTGTTCATGATCTTTTGCCGCACCAAGCGTTTGCCGCCTTTTTCTCGAAAAACCAGGCTTTCCTCTTAGTTGACCGCACTGGGAATAATGAATACATATAAAAAACGATAAGTTATCGAACCTCATGCATTCACCCGATGGGTGAATCCGATTTTTGCCTGGAGGCTGGCATGATCCGTCGAGCTTGCCTTGCCCGACATCGGACCGTCAAGCATACGCTGATCCTTGATGAACCGCCCATGGCGGACGAATCCTGCGAAAAGGCGCTGTACGACGTACCGGTATTTCGGGAGTTCTGCCGGATCGATCTGGGCAGCGAACAGGGGCCGGATGCCACGGCGCGGTTCCATTTCCGTCACCTGTTGGAGGCGCATGAGTCGGGCTCGGCTTTGTTCGCCAAAGTGGGAGAACGGTTGCAGACGCATGGCTTGAAGTTCTCGGGAGGAACGATCGTCGATGCCACGCGGATCGAAGCGCCGTCTTCGACCCAGAACCGGGAGAGGGCCCGTGACCCGGAGAGGCACTCGACCAAGAAAGGGAATCCGTGGCACTTCGGGATGAAAGTACATATTGGCGCCGACAGCCGGACGGGACTCGTGCATCATGCCAGCGTGACGGCGGCGCATGCTCATGACAGTCACGAAGTACCGAATCTCCTGTACGGGGATGAAACCCGCTTCTATAGTTCTCGCCTCAATCTCTGTCCAATTTACCTCAGTTTGCCTACTTGTTCAGCCTTTCCTTGAATTGCCGTTTTTAGGGAAACACCATCAAGTCAAAATTCGTCATTCCCGCGAAGGCGGGAATCCAGAAAAATCAAGGAACTGGATTCCCGCTTTCGCGGGAATGACGACTTATTCAACGTTTCCTTAGGTTTATTTGACAAAAGTCGCCTTCACCCGCTTTGACACGAGCATGTACGGTACCCATATCAGGCAAGCGACAAGCGAACGTCCCAATTCCTTTGTGGTTTCGGCATCTAATACAGGAATGTTGGGAAGAACGGACTCTATCGCCAATGCGTCGATAAAAATGAAAACCAAAGTAAATAGCAATATACCTATGTAGCATTTCGGAAAAGCCTTCTTCTTCGAGAAGAACAGGACTGCAACAAATATCCACGCGAGAACCAGGCCGCCGTTTATCGCCATTTCCCCATATAGAATTGGCGCCCAGAGTGGGTTATACGCTTCGGTTCCGGGCGTGGTCAGCGCCGCCCAGGATCCATTGGAAAACATTTTGGAATAGACCGGGAAAACCACGCCAATGATTTTCAGTGGAGAAATGATGATTCCCAGTCCTACGAGGACAAGCCAGCCGCCCAGGCCTTCCGGGTTCTTTTTCCCCGTCGCGTCTGTTTCCCCGTGGCCTGACGACGCGCAGACGGGCGGAGCCCATGGCGCTTGCGGCTTGCGCGAATTACCGGCAGGCGCTACAGGCGGTCGCGGCGGGAAAGTTTGCGCCGCTCCGGATCGCTGCCTCGCCATGCTTTCATTGCGGTCGCCGCGCAGAACGAGCGCCAATAGATCAATCGCCTCCGCCGCCAGTTCTTCGTCGATAAAACGCTCCTCGTTCAGAAAGCGGATCAGTTGTTTTTTGCATGTCGCCAGATCGTCCGCGCGCGCGATTTCTCTCCCCGCGTCAGCCTCGATGGCGATCAACAATAAATGACGTTCCTTCTTGAACGCGTTGTGCGCGTAATCAGCCAGATGCGCCTTGCAATTTGTCGCGTCGATCAAGGCATCCTGTCCCTTTTCCCTGACCAGGCGTTCGACGATTGTCGTAAATTGCATATCCATCATTACCAATTCTCTATCCAGTGTTTGAAGCCGTCCTTGACTTCCCGCGGCGTGAGCCTGATCCAGAGGGAAACCCCTGCCATCAAGCCAGCGATAACGCCACAAGCAGCCACAATGTTTTTGTCAAATCGGATGACTTCAGAAAATATAGCTATTGTTAACATAAAACAAACGCCAAAGACAATCGATCCTGCCAAAAACGCCAACACGCTCTAATCTGTCCGGTTTTGTAGCTCGTGAATTGTGCGCTTTTTTTGCCGAGTCGGGAAGCGGCGAAAGGCACCGCCCGTAGCCGCGGACGATCCAGTATGGATTGCCACGCGCGCGACCCACGCCATGACGAGGCAAAGAGCCGGACAAGGGCTTGCGTTGCCGGAATGATCGTGAACAGATTCCCGAAAGCCTGGCGGCGCCGACCCGTTCGGCGTTCGCCGATCGGCGGCTTATGCCGTCGCGCCGCCCTTCTCCAGGCGAAGCAGTTGCGTGGCGGCCTGCGTCGGCGAGATGGCTCCGCCGATCACCTGTTGTTCGATCGCCGGCATGTGCTGCCTGACCTTGGCATTGCCGTAGAACGTGCGTTTGATCTGCTCCAGCACCAGGCTGTGCATCCAGTCGAGATTCTGCTGCTGGCGGCGCTTTTCGAACACGCCGGAGGCGAGGGTATTGGCGCGGAAGGCTTCGACGACGTTCCACAGTTCGTCGACGCCTTCGCCGGTGTAGGCCGAGCAGGCCAGCGCCTGCGTTTTCCAGCCTTCCGTCGAGGCTTGCAGGTAGCGCAGGATGCGCTGGTAATCGACGCGCGCGGCTTCGGCGCGGGTCTTGTTGTCGCCGTCGGCCTTGTTTACCACCACCAGGTCGCA
>JAISWV010000038.1 GCA_031270755.1 Synergistaceae bacterium | reverse complement strand
TACGAGACGAAATTGCCCAGAGAGTACGCCGTGAGGCCGTAATCGCGACCCGTTCCTTTGACGATCTCTATAGGCTGAAGAACGTGGGGATGCGTCCCGATCACCAAGTTCGCCCCTTTTTCCAAACTGAGGGCGGCGATTTCGCGCTGGCGTTTCGTGGGGGAGAATTGATATTCGTTTCCCCAATGAAAACAAGCCACAACGATATCGGGGCTCGAAAGCCGCGCCTCGTCCAAGGCCTCCGTCACCGCGGCCGCCGAGATCGTGTTCAGGTGGACGTCGCTGGACGTCAAAATACGATTGCTGCCGTAGCTGTAGTTGACAAAGGCCCAGCGGATTCCCCCGTGTTCCAGGGTCAACGCGCCGCCGGGTCCGCTCTTGCCGAGCCCCGCGTGGAAGATCCCTGAGCGGTCCAGCACCTCCATGGTCCGGGCGGCACCCGAAGCGCCTCTGTCCAGAATATGGTTGTTGGCCAACGTCACGACGTTCACGCCCAGGTCCGCCAAGGCTTCCGCCAGCTCGTCCGGCGTGTTGAACGAAGGATAACCGGCGAAGCCGCTCTTTTCCCCCGCAAAGACGGTCTCCAGGTTGGCCACGACCAGGGCGCCGCCGAACAAGGGTTTCACCCGGCGAAATTGCGGGGCGAAATCCCACGAAGCCCCTTTCCGAGCGGCCTCGAGCTGCTCCTTGTGAGCCATGATGTCCCCCACGAAAATCGCCCGGGCCCACTCCTTCCCCTGCGGTTCTCCTCCATACGCGGCGCCCGTCCAGGCCGAAACGCACAAAAGAAGCAGCAAAAAAACTTTATGTCCCATTGAATTTTGTATCGAGTTTCGTATCGAATTTTTCATGTCCCAGGCTCCATCACGGCACGTATTTTCTGTCGATTTTACAGTATAAAGTCTGAAAATACTTCAGACAACTCATGGACAGCACAAAGAGAATGGAATAATATCTCGTAACGAGCACAGAATTTTATAGCGGGCCCCATTGTCATCCGCCGTAAAAAGAAGCCGAAAGCCTGCAGCAAATGAAGCAGACAAAAAAATTGGCAGAAAAAAGAGCCACGGGCTCTAAATTCGACGGGAGGTGCGAGATTTTGCAGAAACTTTATGAACAAATGGACTTCATTTTATCCGGGGGAGCGTTGAAACTTTTGGTCGACTTTCTGACTCCCAAAGTCGAGGGCGCTTTGATCGTAAATTCCAACGGGGAGGACCTGGAGATTGTGGACGCGGTCAAAACCCGAACGGAAAACTTCTTCTTGCGGGGGCAGGCCGCGAAGCTGCTTTCCGTTTTCGCGGAGCGCCCCTTGAACGAAAAATTTTCGGTGGACCAGGGGAGTCTCGAGGGCGAATGGCCTTGGGTGGTGCGCATACGCGGGATGCAATGGTCTTTTTACATCCTGCTTCGCGAATCTCCCGCGGCATGGATCTCGGAACTCCATCCCATAGCGGGTTTGATTTCTCTGTGGCAGACGTTTCAACAGACTACCGTAGCGGAAGAGCGCCTCTCGCGGCTGTCCTACATGATTCTGGCGACGAAAAATACCTTGCCCTCCATTTTCGAGCCGATGCCTCTCGACTATTACGCCGCTTTTCTGACGGACGCACTGCGCGAAAGCCTTTTCCCGCGGTCTCTTTCCGTTTTTCAGGACAATGGCTCGGAGCTGGTTTTTCTCGAAGGGGACGAGCGGACTCCGCCCGTGAAAGAGGGCTTGTATTTACAGCCGATGCTGCCGCCCGCTCCCGTCGTCACCCGGAAGGACGCCGCTCCTTACGAAGTGGTGCTCCCCATTGTGGAGCCCCACAAGTTGTTCTGTGTTTCCGAGTGGGACAAGCTCCCTACGGAAGAGACGCTGGACTTTTTAGAGCTTGTGGGAAACCTCGCGTCACGCTCCTTGGCCATCAATAGCCTCCAGACCAAAAGTTCGGCCGACCGGGAAAAGACCGCGTCGACCGATTTTACCGTCCTCTCTCTCGCCGAGGCTTTGAGCGCGCTGAAACAACAAACGGTACAATCCGAATTTGTCTCTATGGCCGCTGACATCTTTTCGGAGCTGGTGCAGGAAAGCCAGTGTTTTCTGGTCATATGGGACAAGTCCCGTCAGGGGTACTTTCCGGTGGAGTACCGTCAAAACGGACTTCGTTTCCCCTTCGAGCCCACGCTCTTTCCCTCCGCGCTCATCGGGAAAACGGAGGAACGGCCCTTTTTCGACCTGCAGAAAACGGACTTTGCGGGAATTCTCCAGTACCCTTGGCCCGAAATGAACTTTATGCGCTATGTTTTTCCTTTTTGGAATCACGGCCAATTGATGGGGTTCATCGCGCTGTCATCGAGAGCCGCTTCTCTCGCCGACGACGGTGTCAAACTTTCAGCCCTGGAGCTTATCGCGCAATTCATAGCGTTCTATTTGATAAAATTCATACAGTAAGCTGCGGAACGGTGTTTTTTATTCAAATTTTACGTGGGATGCGAGGAAATCTCGATGTCTTTGCTCAAGAAATTTTTGTACTCCGTTTTGGGCCTGCTCGTTGTATTGTGGGCCCCAATGACCTTCAACAGCGGCCGCGCCATTTTCGCGAATTTCGAGGCCGTGGAAAAACGTATTTTCGTGCGGGATATGAACAGGTTCGACAAATATCTGCAGGTGGAAAAAGAAACGCTGCTGCAAAACGCCGTCGATCTCGCCGCTTACAACCCGGCGTTGCTCGAGAAGATTTTCGCGGCTGGAGAAATCCATATTCTTCCGATTCAGATGATCGCGCTGCTGGACTTTTCCACCGGAACGATGAAGGGATATCAAATCGACGCCGCGGGGCGTAGAATTCCCGTTTCTCCCGCGTTTTCCCAAGATCTGACGCAATCCATTCGGCGGATTTACGGCGAAGAGACCTCTCTTTTTCCCGTCAGCGGGCTGCTCAAAATCGACGAAAAAGACTTTATCGTGGGGATAACCCCTGTTCCCACCCATGAGCGTCAGGACACACAATCGGTCATCGTCGTCGGGGAATCGCTGGAAAAATTTCTCGCCCCCGTGTTCCGTGTTCTGGAAGGGGACTTCCAGCTGCTGGACCCGGAACAGACCCCGCCCGCCATTTCCCCCCAAGAGCTCTCACAGATAACGGACAACCCCGAGCATATCGGCGTGGCGTTCGTCTCTGACAAAGAAGCCGTCGTTTACTACTCCCCTGCGAACATTTTCGGTCAAAGAGACAAGCTCTTCGTCCACAGCAATGTGAAGAGGCTCGTTTACAAAGAGGTCATCAGAACTCTCGCGAACCGCTACGTTTGGATCGTTCTGCTCAGTTCGTCGACTTTGATCTTGGTTCTCGTCGTTTTCGACAAGCTGATTCTCTCCCGTGTAAAAAAATTGCAAAAGATCGCGGACGACATATCGTACAAGTGGCAGGTCCACCTTCGAATTCCCCTGGAGGGCAACGATGAAATCACCTGCCTTTCCAGGTCGTTCAACACGATGCTCATGGCTTTGGACGAGTTGATTTCGAATGTCCCCGATCCTTTGATCCTGTGTGGAGCCGACGGCGCGATTCTCCTGGCCAATGCTTCCACGCGGGAGCTCTTGGGCTGCCAAGAAGGAACGGGTCTCGTGCAGCTTCCTTTCGATTCCATTTTCATCGAAAAGGAAAAGACGGCGGGCCCCGGCGACGGCTTGCTGAAAGACGAGGAAAACGTCTTCGAAGCCACCATGCGCCGATGCGACGGCAGTCTCATCCCCGTCGAGATCCATCAAGCGACTCTGACCTTCGGCAGCAATGCGTACACGCTATCCATCGCCCGCGACCTCACCGAACGCAAGGTCATGGAGGCGCGCCTCGTCAAAATGGCCTTCTACGACTCGCAGACCGGCCTGCCCAACAGGCATTACTTTTTGGACGAGTTGGAAAAAGAACTGCGGAACATCAAAACAATTCCTTATTACGCATTTTGCGTTGTCTTCGTCAACATGGACAAGTTCAAATTGGTCAACGAGCAAATGGGGCCCCGGGGCGCGGATCAGGTGATCGTCAAAGTCGCGGAGAGGATCAGCGGAATAACCATGGGCTTTGCCTCGGTGTTTCGTTTGAGCGGCGACGAATTCGGCATCATCATACGGGGAACAAACTCCAGAGAGTACGTGCGATCCCTTCTCCAGCGAATCCAGCACATGCTCAACATTCCTGTCTCCATTGACGGAAAGACCGTTTTCCCCAGCGCCAGTTTCGGTGTCGTGCTGGATATCCAGGCTTCGAATACCTCTTCGCAAATTTTGTCCTGGGGAACGGACGCCTTGATCAAGGGCAAAAAACGAGGGATCGGCACCATCACTTTCTTGACGAGCGAAGAAAGTACGGAAGAAAGCAAGCACCACCAGCCATATAATATACTTACTTTGCAGGCGAGCATGCAGAGAGCGCTTTTATCGTCGGAGTTCGTCGCTTACTTCCAGCCCATATGTCAGTTGTCGTCGCGCCTGGCCGGGTTCGAGGCGCTGGTGCGCTGGATTCACCCCAAGTACGGGGTTTTGAGTCCCGGGGCATTCATCCCTCAGGCGGAGGAGACGGGGTTCATCACGGAAATCGACAAATCTGTCATCTCCCAGGCCATCCGTACCGCGAAAAAATGGTCGGCAGACTATCCCGAAATATCGTTTTTCATCAGCGCCAACGCCTCGGGGGCGTCGTTCAAAGACCCCGGGTTCGTGCACTTCGTTTGCGACCGTATCCAAGAAGAGGACTTGGATCCCCGCTACTTCGTGTTGGAGGTCACAGAGGGGATTTTTATCGAGAGCTTGGAGGCCGCCAACGCAAAATTGAAGATTCTGAGGGACTTCGGCGTCAAAATCGCGTTGGACGACTTTGGCACAGGGTACTCTTCATTGCAATACATGAGTCAATTGCCCATCAACTACATCAAAATAGATAAATCTTTTATCGATCAACTTTTCCTGTCCGAAAAAAATTCTCTCATGGTTCGCTCCATCATCAACATGGCCCGCGACCTCAACTTCGACGTGGTGGCCGAAGGCGTGGAAAACAAAGACCAAATTCACTGGCTGGAGGAAAGCAAATGCTCCAAAGGGCAGGGATATTTCTTCTCCTGCCCCCTGCCTTCGGAGGAGGCCGAAAATCTATTGGCCGACGCGAAAATTTTTGAAGAGCTGCGGCAGGAGCCGCTCAGTTGATCTGTACATGCGAACAGGCAGATTGCCTTTCCCCCGCAGGTTACGGCCTTGGCTGTGTATCGCCCGGAGCGGGAGCCGGAACCTTTCCTCCTAGGATTTCTCCGCCCAAAATCTCTCCTTCCATCCCCACCACCGCGCCGGTTCTGTAATAACCTGCCACGCTGCCCTTGTTTTCACTGGCGGCGAGACCTCCCCGGGAAAGCTGCCCAACGATGCCTCCCGCGGCTTCACCGCCCTTGACGGTGCCTTTATTGTAGCTCTGCTTCACATTGCCTCCCACCAGGTATCCCGCTATGCCGCCCACAGCGCTGGAACCCACGACCGAAGCGTTGGAAACGCAATCGGTGATGTCGCCTCCCCCAAATTCACCGGCCACTCCGCCAATGTGAACCCTGCCTCGAATGTTCCCCCAAACGGCGCAGTTCGCAAGCTCACCCGTCACCATGCGCCCCACGACGCCTCCGACATTCCCATTTCCGGTAACCTGTCCGTCGAAAGTCGTCTTGTTGACGTCGCCGTTATCGACGATGTGTCCCACGATACCGCCGATGTTTTGCTCGCCTTCGACGGTCAGAGTATTCGTGCGGCATTCCAGAAGATCGCCCGCGAGAATGCTCCCTACGATCCCTCCGACGTCCTCTCTTCCCCAGACCCGTCCCGTCGCGGTCCCAGCCTGTACGCCCGCTTGGTCCATGGTACCGACCACCCCGCCAACGCCGTTATTGCCTTTGACGCTGCCGGAGAAACTGCAGTTTTGGATCACGCCCCCCAGCGCGCTGCCTGCGATACCCCCTACCGAAGAAGTCCCCGTCACGGAGCCGGAAACCGCGCAATCGTTCACGGCGGAATATTTCATAAACGCCACGAGCCCTCCCACATTACTGTCGCCGACGACCTCCGCGTATTGCAAGATGACGCGGCTCACCATCGCCTTCTCGATCGAGCCGAACAGGCCCGCCGCCGACTTCTGTCCGTTCCCCGTGCGAAGGTTCCAAACAGTATGCCCGGCGCCGTCGAAAACACCCATGAAGGGGCGGCTCGCGTTTTTGTCAAGAAAACCGATGGGAAGCCACGACGTCCCCGAAAGGTCCACGTCCGCGTCCAACTTGACGTACTTGCCCGCGTACGTGTTTCCGCCGTTCACCGAGGCGGAAAAGGCGGCCAGCTGCGCCGCGCTGCGAATCACGTAAGGGCTTTTCTGGGTTCCAGCCCCTCCCCCAAAAATCGAAGGAGCCTTCTTTGCTTGGCTCGTGCGCCCTTTGACCACCCTTTTGGCGGCTTCGCCCGCGGAGGGAAAAGAAAGAAGCAGCAACGAAACCGTAAACACTATGGAAAAAACGACGGCAAACACCTTAGTTGGTTTGTTCATGAACCCACACGCTCCTCAAAAACGAAATTTCACATAAAATCACAAAATTCTTTTACGCCCTCGGGAGAATACCGTCTTCCATGACCGTCCCTCCGTTCTTCACCGCGCCTTTATATTACCAAATAAAACGCTTCCTCGGAAAGTGGGGAAACTGGGGAAACCGCGATATCCGTACCCAACGTTTCATGAAGTGAACCGGACGACGTTATAACGTTTGTTGGGCTTCCAGAACGCGCAGGCGTTGCGCCCTACGCTTTTGGCGTGATAGAGAGCCTCGTCGGCCAACATCATGAGTTGGTTGGGTTTGTCCCCGTCCTCGGGGCAGATGCAGATCCCGAAAGAGGCGCTGATGGTGATTTGTTGGTCGCCGATCGATATGGGTTTTTTCAAAGAATCTATCGTACGTCTCAGAGCTTTGGTGATGCTTTGCCATTCGTTTTTCCCGAAGGCTAGGATCATGGCGAACTCGTCTCCGCCGAAACGGGAAACCAGATCGCTTTCTCGGATGCTTTTTTGCATTCGATTGGCGACCTCCACGAGAAGGATATCGCCCGCGTAGTGTCCCAGCGTGTCGTTGACGGTTTTGAATTTATCCAGATCGATCATGATGACGGCCAAGTGAGATCCGTTGCGTTTGGCGAACTCCACGGAGTTTTTCAGGTGATCGTCGAAAAGCACTCTGTTGGGAAGGTCCGTCAGGACGTCATGGGTGGCCCGGTGCGAAAAACGCTCTTCCCGTTCTTTACGCTCTTGAATGTCGGCCGTAACGCCGATGATACGCATAGGTTTCTCCGTAACGGGATTTTTAAGCAGCATCCCCCGCGTCCAGAACCAACGATACGTGCCGTCGGCGCAAAGAAGCTTGTGATCGAGTTCGAAGGAGGAAGGAAGGTCGCCGTTGGACAAGAACTTCCGAAACAACTGCAGCACGACGTGGTCGTCCGGATGAAAGAGTTTTGGCCACGCGCGAACACAAGGAATATTGTCCGCCTTCATCCCCGTCAACTCCAGGAGGCGCTGAGAATAGTAAGGCGGCTTCCCGGTTTCCAGGTCGATTTCCCATATCCCGTCCCGGCTGCACTGCACTGCCAAAAACCAGCGTTCTTCCTCCGCGCGAAGCCTCTCTTCCATGTTTTTGCGTACTTCCACTTCTCGCCGCAGGTTTTCCGCAAGGGACTCCAGGTCTTCCTGCTTGTGTTTCAACTCGCTGAGCGTGGACGTCAACTGTTCCACCATGGCATTGAAGGAATCCGAAAAATCCCCCATGAAATCCATGCGTTGATCCAAGTCGCCACCCGCGACGCGGCGCGTCAGCCACGTCACATGGTTGAGGTTGGCCTGGAGGGCTTTCAGGGCGCCTCCCAAAAAACCCTTGAACTCTACTTTATAAGAAAAATCTCCTGCCTTCGCCATCTGAAGGGCCTTGCGGCACCCCAGCAAAGCGTTGGAAATTTCTTGGGTCGTCGAGTTGAGCTTGACGATGTCGGGAACGTCGGATGGCGGCGCGGGAGCGAACAAAATCGCGCAAAAATACTTGAGCATCTGATCCACGTTTTCAGCGGAAAAGACGACTTCATCAGACGACTGGAATAAAGCAGTCCCTTGGCGTTCTTTCTCTGGCTCCGCCAATTCGATCGTTCGCTCTCCAAGTTCAATCAGCGTTTAATCCGCGGTCATATCTGCGGTGAAGCGACAAGTACGATCTCCCGTGCACCAGCAATCTATCTCCTTGACAAGATATCGTCTGCCTGTGAAATTTTCGAGGAGACCCGAGATAAATCCCTCATCGTACACGCATGTCTCGTAATCGATTTCCGGCAGGCCGGAACAATCCAGGTCTTCGTCCACGGTGAGCGTGATTTTTTCCGCTCCGCTCGTCATGGATTCCACACGAAGCACGCCGATTTTCATTTCTTTCAGGGTGTTCTGCAGCATTTTTACAAATTCGCCGACGTCGTCGGTCTTCGTCAAGAAATGCTCGTAAAAAAATTGACCCGCCAGCTTCCCCGCCTCGTAAAAAACCTTGTCCGCTTCTTCGGTGCCGAATTTCGACTCGATAATATCCCGCAGCGTAAACTGCATCAAACGGTACACTTCGACCCGTGTGAATTTTCCGAGATTCGGGCGCCCCACTTCGAGGTTGCCCAAAAGATCCCATGAAAACAAATACTTTCTCTCTTGTTCCTTTCTCTCTTGCACGATTCCCCCGCTCCTCTCCGTAAATTGCGAAACGGTTTTTTCTCTGTTCGATCTGCGTAAATATATTTACTTTAACATATTATGGAAAATTTGATATATCATCGGTCTACAACTTCTCGTTCCGTCAGGTTTCCCTCAGGTTTCGCCGCGTCATCTTTTCTGCTCGGCCTCTTCCACGGCGTCGCACAATCGAAGGGCGGCTCCCGGTTCGCCGGAAAGCGCCAAAAGATCGCGGCGCACCCGAGAGAGCTTTTCTCCGTCTTTCAAAGATTCGGCGACGCGGAGGGCCAATTCCTCAGGCGTCACTTCCCCCATTGCCTCGTCCAGAAGCGTCCGGTTCGCCACTCGATTGGGCCAGGAGATAAATCCATTATAACGCTTCAAATTTCTTCGTATACCTCGTTCTTTGACCAACGGGCCGATCAGTGGAAGCCTGGAGGCGAATCCGCCCAGCCCGCCGATGGGAATGACCCTCAGAAAGTCCATAGGCGCGGCGACCAAGGCAGGAAGGCCGCAGTGCATCATTTCGAGAGTGTTGGTCCCCGGCTGCGTCAGGGCGTAATCGGCGGTTCTCATGACGGCTCCCGCCCCTGCCTTGACGGGGTTCAGCCCCGCGTCGACCCAAAGGGGAAACTCGCCTTCCGGGGCGAAAGGAGAGAAAAGCGTTCCGATGCGAACCTCGGGAATCAACGCTCTCAAGTGCTGAACGACGGTCGAGAGCCAATTCACGGCCAACCGGCGAATGGCGGGGCGGCTGCCGGGAAAAAGCAGGAGGCGGCGTCCTCGGCTTTTGGCGTCCCCCTCGGCGTCCCAGGCAAAAGCCCCCGCCTCCAGCGACAGGGAGTCCTTGACCAGGTCGCCGATAGAACCAACGCTCACGGCTTTCGAGTTCGCGCCGAGTCTGGAATTGATGCTGGACGCCATGCTCGGGTACGCGGTGAAGGTCCGGGCGTGTTCCATGCCTTTTTTGAAGCCGTAAGCGTAGCAGATCAGCGGCGCCCCGGCACATCCGGCGATGCGGCGTCCGAAGAGGAGATCTCCGCCCAACTGCAGGACGCAGTCCGTTTTTTCCTGCCCCAAGGCGCGCCACGTCCAGGCGCTGCTGCTGGGGCCCTCCAGTTTGTCGACGCCCATCCGGGAGGCCACCACACGCTCGGCGCCCGAAGCGAATTGGCAGGGAAGCAGCCACAGCGAAACGGAATGCCCCCGCTTGCGCAGCTCCATAATCACAGGTCGGGCCCAACCCCAAAGCTCTCCGGGTCCGTTGGTCAAAATCGCGACTCTCACGACTTTTTCATCTCCTATTTTGCCTCCAATTTCGCTTCCATTATCGCACGTGTCCAAAAAACGGCGGCGCGCGCAGTCCCCATAGCGTTCCGCGCCGCCTCCAATCGGCGGTCGGTCTCCCTTTTTTTTGCGGGATCGTCGAGATATGCGTGGAGTTCGCGGACGATACGGTCCGGCCGCGCTTCGTTTTTCAAAAGCTCGGGATAGACGGGAGCGTCGGTCAGGTAATTGGGTATGGAAATGTAGGGAATACGGACAAGCGCGCGGGCGATCAGCCACGACAGGCCCTTCCCATTGTAAATCACCACCATGAACCGGCGCAGGAGCATCGCCTCCACGGCGACCGTTCCGCTGACACCCGCCGACGCCTCGGAGGCGGCCATCAGTCCACGCCCTTCCCCTTCCCACCGTTCGAATCCCTCTATGCGCTCCTTCAGCTCCCGCCGCAGGGGCTCGGAAAGGCCCGGCGCGACGGAAAACACGGGAACCAATCCCTCCGACCGCAGGATCTTGGCCGTTTCCATCAACTGCGCCAGGTGGTACTTGACGTCGTAGCGGCGGCTTCCCGCCATCAGCGCCACCACCCGTCCTCCCCGATAGCGGCGGGTCAGCTCGTCCGGCGCGGCGTATCCCTCCA
>JAISWV010000424.1 GCA_031270755.1 Synergistaceae bacterium | reverse complement strand
CGAAGGCTGCGGGTCCGTATCCGGCGCACCAGCTCTCCGTCCTCGTTCCACTCCTGGATGGAGGTTACCTTGACGTTGACGCCGCCGATAAAGGTCGTGAGAAGCGACAGCCACGGCGAGGTGACGACGACGTCCAACACGGTTTTCGCCTGTGCTCTCTCCGGGTGGATCCCCAAAAAACACAGGCAGAAAACCATCAGGCAAACCGACAACGCGCGCTTTCTCAACGTTCCGTCTCCCTGCTGTTCCGATTCCAAGCCCCCGAGTTTCCCGTTTTCTCATCTTCAAGGGCCGCGCCGTTTTCGAGGGCCGCAGCTGCCGCCGTCAGTTCCGCCGCTTTTCGGCTGGCTCCCGTGCCGTTCCAGGTTTTCCCGCCGACGCGCACCCGAACGCTGAATAGAGGGGAATGAGACGGCCCCGTCACCGACAGGGTCTCGTATTGGGGCAGCCCCATGTCCTTGGCCTGCATAAGAACTTGAAGCCTGGATTTTGCGTCCAGGTCCCTGCCGTCCAGAAGCGCCGTTCCCGACCCGAACAGGTAGCGGCGGGTGGCGCGTACGGCGGCATCATAGCCGCCGTCCAAATAAACGGCGCCCAGAACGGCTTCCATCGCGTCGGCGAAAAGAGAGGGAGGCGTGTGGGTCTTTAAAGACTTTCCCTTCATGAGCACCCGGGGAAGCTCCAAATTTTCCGCCCAGCGAACGAGGGCGTCGCGGCAGACGAACTCCACTCTGTAGTTCGAAAGCTCGCCCTCGGTGGCGTCGGGGCGAGCTTCGTAAAGAACGTGAGACACCACCATGCCCAAAACGGAGTCTCCCAAAAATTCCAGGCGCTCGTTGCTCTCCGTCAGGCCGTTTTCGTGGGCGTAGGACGCATGGCAAAGGGCCGTTTCCAACAACCCTCTGTCGCGGAAAAAATACCCCAGTTTTTTCTGAAATTCGTTTAGAGATTCGTCGTTTGTTGTATCGAAGTTTATTGAATCAAAGCCCATCGAATCAGCCCGTCGGATCAAAATTGACCTTAAAACTTATCCTGCGCCGTCCAACCGCCTAGCGGTCCAGGGGATACTTCTGGAATGCAAGGACCCCGTTGTGCCCGCCGAAGCCGAAGCTGTTCACCAAAACCCTGTCGATTCGCTTCCGCACCCCCGCCCCCGTCGCGATAAACAGATCGCACTCGGGATCCGGCGTGACGTAGTTGAGGGTGGGGTGTACGTAGCCCTCTTCGATGGCCTGAATGGCCGCGATGGTCTCCAACGCCCCGGCCGCGCCCAAACAGTGACCGATCATGGATTTCGTCGAGTTGACGGCGATTTTTTTTGCGTGATCTCTGAAGACCTTGTGGATCATCAAGGCCTCCACCTTGTCGTTGATCGGCGTCGAGGTTCCGTGGGCGTTGATATGATCCACATCTTCTGGTTTCCAGCCCGCCATCTCCATGGCTCGGCGCGTGGCGTAAATGGCTCCTGCGGCGTCCGCGCCGGGGTGCGTGATGTGGTCCGCGTCACAGGAGGTGCCGTAGCCGACAAATTCCGCGTAGATATGCGCCCCTCTCGCCTTTGCGTGTTCCAGGTCCTCCAATACCAGTACGCCGGCCCCCTCGCCCATGACGAAGCCGTCCCGGTCCTTGTCGAAGGGGCGGCTGGCCGTCTCGGGGGAGTCCAAGCGCGTGGAAAGCGCCTTCATGGAGGCAAAGCCCGCGATGCTGATGGCCCGCAGCGCCGCCTCCGACCCTCCGGCCAAAATGACATCGGCGTCTCCGCGGACGATGGCGTGGTAGGCTTCACCCATGCTGTGAAGCGACGTCGCACAGGCCGTCACCACGCACAGATTGGGCCCCTTGGCTTTGTGCCGGATGGCGACGTAGGCCGTGGACATGTTGCTGATCATCATGGGGATGAAATAGGGGCTGATCCTCCTGGAACCTTTTTCGATCATGGTTTGGAAACTGTTGAAGGAGGTTTCGATGCCGCCCTGCCCGCTGCCGATGTAAACTCCGAACTTGTAGGGATCCAGCGACGTCGTGTCCAGACGGGAATCTTCCACTGCCATGCCCGCGGCGGCCACGGCGAACTGGATGACCCGGTCCGAGCGCTTGGCTTCCTTTCCCTCCATCCAGAGGGTCGGATCGAATTTTTTGATCTCTGCTCCGAAGGTCACGGGGCAGTCGCCAAGGTCGAACGTCGTAATCGGGCCAATCCCGTTCTTACCTTCTCTAAGGGCTTGCCAATAGGCGTCTTTTCCGATAGCTACGGGGCTCAGTGGCCCCAGGCCCGTAACGACCACTTTTCTCATTTACGCATGTCACTCCTCGAAGCCCTCAATCAAAGGCCCTTTTATACCGGCGAAAAACAAGGGGGAGGCGATTTCCTCCCCCAAAAAACGTTCGCGCCACGTCAGTCGTCAAGTCCAATCTTGGTCAGTGTGTAATTCATGGCCTCGCCCACCGAGGTCAACTTCTCCGCGTCCTCGTCAGGAATCTCGATGTCGAACTCCTCTTCGATTCCCATGATCAGCTCCACGATGTCCAGTGAATCTGCTCCAAGGTCCTCGACGAACGACGCCTCTGGAACGATCTGATCTTCCTCGACGTCCAGCCGGTCTACGATAATTTCCTTTAGTCTGGAAAGAATTTCTTCCTTCTTCATTATAAAATTCACCCCCCTCCCCGCATATATATATCCTTAACACATTGTCATGCCGCCGTCAACAGCCAAAACCTGGCCCGTCACATATTCACTCTCGTCGGATGCGAAAAAGGCCACGGCCTTTGCCACGTCTTCCGGGCTTCCAATACGTCCCGCCGGTATTTGCTGCAGCATGGCAGCGCGGACATTTTCTTTCAATACGCCGGTCATGTCCGTTTCGATGAACCCCGGTGCCACCACGTTGACGGTGACGCCCTTGGCCGCGTACTCGCGCGCCACGGACTTGGCGAAACCGACGAGGCCGGCCTTGGTCGCGCTGTAGTTGGCCTGTCCCGCGTTACCCACCAACCCCACCACCGAGGCTATGCAGACGACGCGTCCCCAGCGGGCCCTCACCATGCCGCGTATGGCCTCTTTCGTACAGTAAAAGGCGGAGTTCAAGTTGGCGGCGATCACGTCGGACCACTCCTCCTCCTTCATGCGCATCAAGAGGTTGTCTCGGGTGATGCCCGCGTTGTTGACCAGAACCTGCACCGTACCCATCGATTCCTCGATGGACTTGAAAAGCGCCGCCGCGTCTTGTGCCCTCGACACATCCGCCTTGAAAGCTCTCGCCAATATTTCCCGGGCGGAGAGCTCCCTGCAAAGTTCCTCCGCGCCCGCCGCGCTGTTGTTGTAATTGACGGCCACGTCGAATCCTCTTTCGCCCAACTTCAAAGCGATAACACGTCCTATGCCGCGCCCGCCGCCGGTAACCAAGGCAAGACGCCTGCCAGCCTCCTTTTTATCCACCATTTTATCCACTATACGTACAGCCCCTATCGATCCGTTAAAAATTTCGCCATGAGTTCCAGCTTCTCCGGGGTCCCCGCCGCCATGACCTTGAGACCTTTGCGGCAGCGCTTGACAAGCCCGGAAAGAACGTCGCCGGGTCCCAGCTCTAGAAAAGCGCCGACCCCGTCGTCCGCCATTTTTACGACGGAGTCCGCCCAGCGCACCGGGCTGTAGGTCTGAACGAACAAGGCTTTCTTGATCGAGTCCACGGAGGAAACGGGAGCAGCGCTGGCATTGCAGACGATGGGCCACTCCGGGTCGCTCCACCGGTAAACTTCGAATTGCGCTTTGAGCTTTTCCGCGGCCGGCATCATCAGGCGGCTGTGAAACGGTGCGCTGACGTTAAGCAGGATCGCTTTTTTCGCGCCTTTCTTTTGGGCCTCCGCAATGGCTTTCTCGACGAACTCCACCTGCCCGGAGATGACGACCTGTCCCGGCGAGTTGAAGTTCGCCGCTTGACACTCCATCTGGGGCGCGACGGAGGCGCAAGCCGCCACCACGTCGTCGGCTTCCAGCCCCAGGATGGCAGCCATTGCTCCCGTTCCCTCGGGGGCGGCCTCCTGCATCCAGGCGCCCCGCTTGTGAACCAACTCGACGGCGTCTCGGAAGGACAGGACCTTTGCCGCCACCAGAGCGGTGTATTCTCCCAAACTGTGGCCCGCTCCGCAAGAGGGAGAGAGCTTCACGCCCATCTCTTTTTCGAGAACCCGCAACGCCGCGACGCTCATCGTCATGATGGCGGGCTGGGTGATGGCCGTGAGCTTCAGGGTCTCGTCCGGCCCCTGGAAAATCGTTTGCGCCAAATTGAAGGACAAGGTGTCGTCGGCCTCGTCGAATACGTCTTTCGCCGAAGAGAAGGACTCGTACAAGGCCTTCCCCATTCCAACTTCCTGTGCTCCCTGCCCGGGGAAACAAAACGCATAACTCAACAACGACACCTCCGCTTCCATAAGTTCGTTTTAAATTCGTTCTTATTCATAAATCCCTTTCAAAACTTCCCGGGCCTCGGAGAATAAGCCTGAGATGATCTCCGCGGCGGGGCGGATGTCGTTCACCATTCCGGCGGACTGGCCGGCCATCAGGGAACCCCATTCCACGTCCCCATCGATGACGGCGCTGCGTAATTTTCCGGTGCCAAGACGCTCTATTTCCTCGGCGGAAGCGTGAAGCTTCTCCATTTTTTCGAACTCGACCGTCAGCTTGTTGCGCAGACACCGAACGGGATGGCCGGTGCTCTGCCCCGTGATGGCGGTGCTGCGGTCGCGCGCGTTCAGTACCTCCCGTTTGAAGTTGGGGTGTACCGTGCACTCCTCGCAGCAGAGGAACCGCGTGCCCAGTTGAACGCCCTCAGCTCCCAGGGAGAAGGCCGCGGCCACTCCCCGGCCATCAGCGATTCCCCCCGCGGCGATGACCGGAATTTCAATGGCGGACGCCACCTGAGGAACCAGCGCTATCGTGGTCAGCTCTCCGATATGGCCGCCTCCTTCCATTCCCTCGGCTACGACGGCGTCCGCGCCCTGTTTTTCGACGCGCTTGGCCAAAGCCACCGAGGCCACCACGGGAATGACCGTCGTCCCCAGAGGTTTGAGGCGGTGCAGCACTTTGCCCGGCACGCCCGCCCCTGTGGTGACCACGGAGATCTTGTACTTCGCGGCCAGCTCCAGAGCGTCGGAGGCCGTGGACGACATCAGCATGATGTTGAGGCCAAAAGGGCGGTCCGTCAGGGACCGGGCCTTCACGATCTCCTGCTCCAAGACGTCCGCGGGCATCGTAGCCGCGGCGATGATCCCCATTCCCCCGCCGTTGCTGACGGCCGCGGCCAGTTGGGCGTTTGCGACCCATGCCATGCCTCCCTGCAGCAAAGGATAATCGGTTCCCAGCAATTTACAAACTCGATTGTTTCGCATTATCGCCATCGTTTTCTCCATCTCACCACGCCTCACTCGAGTTCTTCGCGAATTTGTTCCACTCCGTCCTTGACGATAAAGTTCCGGGCGGCGGAGAGCGCTCCCAAAATAGCGGGAGCTTTGGAACGTCCATGAGCCTTGACGACCGTTCCCTGTACCCCCAGAAGAGGTGTGCCGCCGTACTTCTCGTAGTTGAAACGTGCCCAAAGGGCCTTGACCATGGGAATCATGAAAAGCAGACCCACCTTGGGCATGAACCGGTGCCCCATCTCCTCGTCGATGATGGATCTGGCACCTTGCATCAATCCTTCTCCGAACTTCAAAATCACGTTGCCCATGAACCCGTCGCAGACCACCACGTCCGCTCGTCCCCAGGGAATGTCGTCCCCCTCGACGTATCCTTTGAAGTTCAGCGTGCTTTTGCACAACATTTCGCGGGCCTCCACCACCAGGTCGTCGCCTTTGATCTCCTCGGTTCCATTGGACAGTAGCGCGACCTCGGGCTCCGCAACGCCCAGGATTTTTTTCGAGTACACGTTGCCCATCTGAGCGTATTGGTACAGGTTGACGGGCCTGGAGCGCACGGAAGCCCCCACGTCTAACAAAAAGGTCCACCGGTTGATGGTCGGCAGAGGTACCCCCAGGGCGGGCCGGTCGATGGTCGGAAGCCTGCCCACCACCAGGACGCCCCCGGCGACGATAGCGCCGGTGTTCCCTGCGGAAAGGCATCCCTGGGCCTCACCCGCCCGCACCATCTCCATAGCCACCCTCATGCTGGAGTCGCGTTTTTTTCGGATGGCGGTGGCGGGCTGCTCGTACATGGTGATGACCTCGGCGGCATGGACGACCGTGAGCCGGTTCAGAACCTCCGAAGGCGCCCCGTGTATGCACGGTTTTATTTTTTCCTCGTCGCCCGTCAAGATCATTTCCAGGTCCGAGAATTCTTTGCAAGCCAGGACGGCGCCTTTGCAAATTTCATGAGGCGCGTGGTCTCCTCCCATCGCGTCCAGCGCTATAGTCAATTTTTTCATGGCGCAAACAGGCCCCATACGTGTGTCAACATATCTTTATCCCGATCTCCGTATCTTATGTAATACATATCCCATGTAATGTCAGTGACGATACCCAGTTTCATCCAAGCCGTCACGGCGTTTCCACACTCAAAATCTCTGTGATGAAGCGGGCGACGAAGATCTCTTTTTCTCCAACCCGGGTCCGCACGCTGACGATATAGCGGTTGTCCTTGCTGACCCCCACCTTGGCTCTGGCGATCAGCACGTCGCCTACGTGGGCGTGTCCCTTGTACTCTCCCCGCATGGAGTCGACGATGACGGCGGCGGCCTCGATCACAGCCACGGCGATGGAGCTGGCCTGGGCGTAAATATAATGATCCCACAAAATATCCGTGGTCCGAAAGGCCATTTCTCTCGTGGTGCGCAGCACCGAAAGCGCCCAGCGATTGGGTTCCAACTCCAGCAGGTCCCCCACGATTTCGCTCTGGCTCAGGGACCGCAGTTTGCTGCCCGCCTCCTGGGCCATGCGTTTGACGCGCTCGCGCAGCTCGGGGACGCCCATGAGGGCGCGGTCTAGGCGCATAGTACTGACGCTCACCCCCAGGAGAGACGCGAGCTCCTGATCCGTAGCCATTGGGTTGTCTTCAAGCAATTTCGCCAAACGCTGCTGGCGAAGTTTCTTCTCAGATTTGATCCCAAACGCCTCCATCGAGAAATTTTTTTCTGCTTTCCCGAACCCCGAGCACACTCTCCCGGGAACCGCAATATCGAACCAATAATCTTAAAACAAAAAATTATGACCTGGTACTAGTATCTGTTCTGCTAACCTGATTGGGAAGTATAAAAGCGAATATCCGAGACGTCAAGGGGGAGATTGTACGAAAAGAGGCTTCCTTTTTTAATCCTTTTTTAATTTTAAATTTTAATTATCTCCAATATTTCATGTCGTTTCCCGACACGACCCCGGCGCGTTTGCCCTGCGGGTTAAAGTTAGACTATTGACATTGAATATGATATTTAGTAAATATATTTAATAGATATGTTATATGTAAACAATGTAATTATAAAGTAGCTTTTTGTATTAATCTACATATGAAGAAAGGAAAGGGAATGGTGCATGGAGGAACGATACCGAGCGGGAGATACTGGACCCGATTTCAATTTTGTCAGCCTTTGAAAAGGAGAAAAAAAATTTGTAACCGTTCAAACCCTACTTCGAGGAAGACGAAGCTGATGGAGTAAAAATACTTGGCGTAGCGGTATTGAAACGAAAACTTCGGACTAATTCATTCAAAAATTTGACAGGATTTACT
>JAISWV010000404.1 GCA_031270755.1 Synergistaceae bacterium | reverse complement strand
GATTGGAATGAATGATTCCAGAGTCTGCGGCTCTTTAGAAATAGACGGAACACTGTCGTTATACTATACAAGCACTTGGGGCGAGGTGACTGGCACGTGGCAAAAAAGAAAGAAGAGAGGAAAGAAGAAGAACTGCTGGACAGCCTGACCCATGAAATGGCGATGTCTGTTCTGAGAAAATTATGTGCGGATAAAGAGGTCCGACGCAAGCTCTTGGACTTGGCGGAGGCTGAACTGCGGAAAGTCGATGCCGACGAAGTTGCCGAAGAGGTTTTTGACGCGTTGGAAGCGCTGGACGTGGAAGATCTCTGGGCGCACTCCGGGAGGACCCGCTACGGGTACGAGGAGCCCTCGGAAGTGGGGCATACGATGGCGGAGGACGCGATCGAGCCCTTTGTGCGGGACATTGCCAAATATCGAAATTTGGGCATGAAAGACGAGGAAAGGGAAACCTGCAGGGGCGTTATCCGAGGCCTCACGATGTATGAAAACGAGGGCAGCAACGAATTCAAGGATTGGATCCCCGACAGCGTCATGGAGATTGCCGCGAGCGTTGTGGAGGAGTACGGAGAGCACAACACGGAAGAGGACACCGCTTCGATCAAATCGGAGATGGAACGCGATTGACCGTGTGTTTTCGTGTGATTGTCGGTTAGGGGCTTTACGAACGCGGCGTGATTCTGGCAACGGCCTCCCACAAACCCAGGATGTAATTGGCTCCCAGCGCCCGGTCGTAGAGCCCATAGCCGGGGCGCGCGTTCTCTCCCCAGATCATACGGCCGTGGTCGGGGCGGATGTAGCCGTCGAAACCGGCGTCGTACAATGCCTTGACGATAGCGAACATATCGTTGTCGCCGCAGGGGGTAAGATGCGCGCTTTCGTCGAAGTCACGGGCCGTCAGGTGCTTGATGTTGCGCAAGTGAACGAACGGCAGTCGGTCGGCGGCGGCCAGCTCCCTTCCGATTGCCGGCAAATCGTTCTTTTGCTCGGCCCCCAGGCTTCCCGTGCACAGCGTGATGCCGTTGGCCTTGGAATCGTGGAGGGCTAAAAATTTTCGGATGTTCTCGAGGTTGGTGATGACCTTCGGCAGGCCGAAAAGCTCCCAGGGCGGGTCGTCGGGGTGAATGGCCATACGAATCCCGCTCTTCTCGGCCACGGGAACCACCGCGTCCAGGAAATATTTCATGTTCTTCCAATATTCGTCTTGAGTGACGCTTTGGTAAAATTCGATATCGGCCGCCATGGCAGGTATTCTTTCCGGCTCCCAGCCCGGCAAGGAGAACCCTCGGGACTCGCCGATCATCGAACGGGCCACCTCTGCGGGGTTCCAGGCCCGAACCTCCGCGTCGCGGTAGGACAGGACGGTAGAGTCGTCCGGAAGCTTGCGGGCCAGCGCACTGCGAGCCCAGTCCATCACGGGCATGAAGTTGTAACAGAGGCACTTGACGCCCGCCCGGCCCAAATGACGGATTGTGGTTTGGTAGTTTTCGATGTAGCGATCGCGGGTGCTCAAGCCCTTTTTGATGTCTTCATGGATGTTGACCGACTCGACGACCTCCATTTCCAGCCCGGCGGCACGGACTTTGTCTCTGACCCCGAGGACGTCCTCCAGGGGCCACACTTCCCCCACCGGAATTTTGGACAGCATCACCGCCACCCCACAGACCCCTGGCACCTGCCTGATATATTCGATAGGGACGCTGTCATCGCCCTGAGGAAACCAACGCATAATCATTTTCATCTCGCGAAAATCACCCCACGTTATTGCATAAAATACATCCAATAGAACACACCCAAAGGAGATTGATCTCTCCCTAAATATTATAGATGAATTGACAAAATTTCGGGTCATGTTTATAGTGGCTTATAAATTAGATTCTTTTAGGAGGGATTGTTATGTTGCGTCGTGTGTTGCGTCATGTGTTGTTTGTGGTGTTGCTTGTCGCTTTGGTGCTGCAAGGCGGCGTCGCTTTTGCGGCGAACGTCCAGACGGAGGTTTTCCCCTTGGAGCGCAACGGTATCCAGCTTCATCTGGCCCGTTACCAGACGGACGATGGAGGTGGAAAAAAGCCTCTTCTCATGGTTCATGGGCTGACGTATTCGTCCCACGAGTTCGACGTGGATTACGGCGACTACAGTCTGGTGCGTTTTTTCGCCAATAACGGCTACTCCGTCTGGCTGTTGGATATCGCCGGGTACGGCAGCTCGCAGAAGGTAGAAGACGGTTTCCTGCCCAACTCCGACTACGCGGCCGAGGACATCGCGGCGGCCGCGAAGCTGATCACGACTACGTCGAAGACGGCGAAGCTGGACGTCCTGGGGTGGAGCTGGGGGACCGTGACGGGCGGACGTTTCGCCGCGAAGTACCCGGACCTCGTGGGCAAACTGGTGCTTTACGCTCCTATCGTCGCCGGGCTGGGGGTATACGAGGTTCCAGACGCCTACCACTCCAACGACTGGCTACACGCCGCCGGCGATTTTCAAGTGAAGGCCGACAACTCCATCGACTACGACATCGTAGAGCCCATCGTGGTGGACACCTTCCTCTCCAACTGCTGGCGGTACGACGGCGCGGGGAGCCCTAACGGCGGTCGGCGCGATCTTCTGGTGGCGTCCACGGAGCGCTTGATTCCCACGGCGAACATCAAAGCGCCCACTCTTTTGATCGTGGGGGACAAGGACCCTTATGTCAGCGTCGCTCTTTGCGAGGAGGCAAAGAAGACCTTGGCCAACGGGGAGCTGAAGGTCATCGAGGGCGCGGCTCACGCGGCGATGATGGAGAAGCCCTATTATAAAGAATTCCGGGAAAGCGTTCTGGAGTTCCTGAAAAAGTAAGCGAAGCAAGCGCCTTTCATCGATAGGTCATCAATAAACGGCACACAATGCAAGTTCTCCTGTCGGGAACTTGTATTGTGTGTTGTTGTTGTTGTTGTTGTTTTGTGCACACACATCGATATGTCTTCCAAATTGCACCGTGAACAATACACCTGGACACCTGGCATAACTGCGCATGGCGCACAAGGCTCGAAGGGTCAATACGCTCTGTCCCTTATAATAGAGCCGGATGGAGGTGTCGTCATGAATGGAAAAATAACTGGGGCGCTGCCGAAATTGCCCATTGGCATTCAGGAATTCGAGAAACTGCGCACAGAGAGGTATTTGTATGTCGATAAGACAAAGTACCTGGTTGACCTTATCGACAACGGAGCGGTCTATTTCCTGTCACGCCCCCGGCGTTTCGGAAAATCTCTCACTGTCTCCACCTTCGACGCCCTGTTCTCCGGCAAAAGAGAACTTTTCAAGGGGCTTTACGCCGAGGAATTCTTGGATCGTCCCGGATTCTCCCCCTCTCCTGTCCTGTGGCTGGACATGAGCAAGACGACAACGGACCTGGGCACCGAAGAACTGCGCGGATCCATGCTGAATATTTTGGAAAGCGAAGCCCGGCGCTACGATATCGCTCTCACGCGCAGCCTGCCGGATCAGGCTCTGGCCGAACTTCTGGAAACCTTGGGGCGCCGGGAACGTGTCGTGGTTCTGGTGGACGAATACGACAAACCCGTCATCGACTCTCTGGACGATCCCCAGAAGGCCAACGCTTTTCGGGCGGTGCTTCGCGGCTTCTACACGCAGATCAAAGCTGCCGACAGGGACACTCGCTTCGTCTTCATGACCGGCATCACAAAGTTCACGAAGACCGGCGTTTTCTCTGCCATGAACAACCTGAAAGACATCTCCATGAAAGATGACTACGCGGCGATGCTGGGTTATACGGAGGACGAACTGAGACGCAGCTTTGCCCCTCACATCGCTCGGATGGCGGGCAAATTCGGTCTTTCGGAACCGGAGCTGCTCGCGCGGGTCAAAGCCCATTACGACGGATTCAGCTTTGATGGAAAAACACAACTCTACAACCCTTTCT
>JAISWV010000396.1 GCA_031270755.1 Synergistaceae bacterium | reverse complement strand
TTCGCCCCTCGCCGCAGGTATCCGCGCGCTCCCGCTCCGAGAGACGCGATGAAACCCATGAAACCCAGGCCCATGTTGCAGCCGCCTCCGTTGCGGGAATCGACCATATCCCCCCGGCCCGTTATGTTCTTTTCTCCGTCGATTTTTCCTCGAGTGTTGTCTATGAGCCCGTTGTTCACGACTTTGCCCATCATCGTGTCGAATATGCCTTCGTTGACGAGCTTCCCGTCATTGGTGATCGAGCCCGTGTTGACCATCGTCCCCTTGTTTGTGAGGGTTCCCTTGTTGACGAACGTCCCGCTGTTGGAGATCGCCCCTTCGTTCTTCAAGGTCCCTTCGAGGGTAACGGTCCCGCCGGAAAGCAAGATACTCCCTTTCTTAATTTCCATATCCACGTTGGCTCCCACCGTGAAGTGGGCGTTGTGCGTCACGAGGACCTCCGCTTTTTCAGCAATGACGAGAAGCGATCTTTTCTTATCCTTGCCTCTGTCGATGGCATTCATATCGTAATCGATGGTGGTGGTGCCGTAGAACGTGGAGACGTATCTGCCGTCTTCCACGAGCGCCACCTCGCCCACGAGTCCCGTCGTGTCTTCCAGAGTCACGGCACTGAGCTCGGAGCTGTCTCCTTCGCCCGCGTATATTCCTATCGCAAGCCCCTGGGGCGATTGAACTTTCCCGCCCTTCTCCACCTTGATTCTGCCGTGTTTCGAGTAGATCGCCGAAGCGCCTTTACCCTCCGCTTTCACCATCCCCTTGACGGCGAGCGCGGCGCCGTTTCTGACCTCGACCGCGGCGGTGTCGAAGAGCGTATCGTTGAAAATGACCCCGGATACATTGAAGTTGCCCTTGCCGCTGACGAGCACCAATGCGCTTTGGGGAGCGACCGCCTTGTAATGCCCGGTCAGCGTCGCGTTCCAGATGACCGTCACGCCTGTAATATCCAAATTGAGCGCCGTTGTGGCATTTGTTTCGGTCCCCGTAACCGTCACGATGCTTCCGCTGGGGACGGCCTCGAGCTCCCCGTCCTCATAAGCGTTGATAGCCGCCGCCACCGACTTTGCGTCCGCCCATGACATGGACGGGAAAAAGGACGGCATCACCGTCGCGCATAGAAAAACCGAAAAGAAAAACACCCTGCGTACCTTTCCCTCTGCTGTCAACAACTTCTGCATACCCAGTTCCTCCTTTAATGAACCAATCCAGGAATTGACGTGGTATGCGCATTATATTCCCCTCGAGGTGCCTTGAATGACAGCGTTACGACGTATTGCCTCAGCGTAATATCGACCAAACCAAAATCCGTCGAACTCGCAAAACAAGAATATCGTGCGTTTTCTCGACGCACGCCTTCAATGCCTTGCCCCAGCGTCGAAAAAGCTTGTTACAGCTCTGGAGACGACGCGAATGTTTATGGGTTTCGTTCAAAGCGTTCGGTATGATGAAATTTCATCTCGGCCAATTACCAATTACCAATTACCCTACCTGGAAAATTTCTCCGTGAAAAGGAACGACCTTCGAGCAGCGCAACAGCAGTGCAGCAGTAGCGCCGCAATTCCCTCGTAGTCGTCGAGGGCCAGAGTATGGCGGGGGTGGCGGATGTCCGTGTCGGTACAGATCCCCATCAGCGAATCCGGCGGGCAGACGGTGACGTTGGAAATCGCCGCGCGGACGACCTCGATTTTGGGGCAGGACATCTGCTTCCCTCCCTCCAGAAGAATCAGGTCGGCGTCTTGGAACGCCGTCATAATCTCCTCCAAAGCGCAGGAAGGTCTTTCGACGGTCAGCATGTACCTGTGGGGGGAGTACACCGCCGTACCGTAAGCGCCCGCCTCCCGCAGCCGAAAGCTGTCCGTGCCGGGAACATCGGGGGTGAAATCATGTCCGTCGTGTTTGATGACCGCCGTCCGAAGCCCCTGTTTCCTCAATATCGGAAGAACGCTCTCCAGCAAGGTCGTCTTGCCGGAGTTTTTGACTCCGCAGACGGCAATGACCTGTGGCCTCTTAACCTGCGGTCTCTTAGCCTGCGGCTTCCTAACCTGCGGTTTTTTAGCCTGCGGTCTCCCGGCCGGCGACCCCAGAGGATCTACCACGTCTCCGAGGAGGGCGGCGTACTGTTCCGGAGTGTTGACGTTTCGGAGCAGTCGGTCCGCGTACGGAGTGCACTGCAGGGAAACATACTTAACCCTCATTTTTTCCAGCGCGAGGGTCACGCTGTAGTCGCCCTTCGCCAAATGCGCCTCCAGAACGGGGACGGTCCCTTTCGAATACACGGCGCACAATGGATGCACACGCCCGTCTCGGGTAACGGGGACGAACGCGTCATGCTCGTTGTCGACGCAGGAGACCAGGTATTGGACGAACTCCCGCGTCAGAAGCGGTACGTCGCAGCTCACCGCCAGCAGCCATTTCGAGCCGCAAACTTTCAGCGCGGAGTACAGTCCGCCCATGGGACCGCAATGCCATTCGTCCTCCACGGAGCGCAGACGAACGTCCTCGTACCGCCGAGACGAGCCGACCGAAAGCAGGACTTCCTCGAAGTCGATCAGCGATCCGACGATACGTTCCAAAAAGGTCCTGCCCTCCAGGCGGAGCAGCGCCTTGTCCCTTCCCATCCTGCGGCTCGCGCCGCCCGCCAGAACCACCGCGCCCGTGTCCCTCATAATGCTGCCACATATTTCCCCTTCTAAAAGCATGATTACGTAATCCACCCTAGCGTATCATAACATGCGTCGAGTCGGATTGCGTGATATCGTGATAATATGATATTATGAAAAATAAAAAATTGAAATTGGGAAATTGAGGTTGGAAAATTGAAAAACAATGGGCTTCACACTCCAGACGGGTTCAGAGATTATTTGGCGCGGGAACAGGCTTTCAAACGGAAAATCGAGGATAACTTGGAGCGGGTCTTCCATCGTTACGCCTACGCTTCCCTCGATACTCCCACTCTCGAATATATGGAGGTCTTCGCGGACAAGGGCAGCGTCGATCCGAAACAGATGTATCGCTTCATCGACCGAGACGGAGAAGTGCTGGCGCTGCGGGCCGATCTGACCCCCGCCATCGCGAGGATCGCAGCCACGAATTTCACCCCTTGCCACATGCCGCTGCGCTTCTGCTACGTTCAGAACGTCTTCCGCTACAGCCCGAGCTATCAGGGCCGGCTGAGGGAGACCACGCAAGCGGGCATCGAGCTGATAGGAGCCTCGGGCGACGAGGCGGACGCCGAGGTCCTGGCTGTGGCCATCGATGCGCTGCGGACCGCCGGACTGGAAGACTTCCGCATCGACGTGGGGCAGGTTCGATTTTTGCAGGGTATGCTCGAAGAATGCCGCCTGGCCCCCTCCGTTTGCGACATGTTGCGCGACCGGATCATTGCCCGGGATTTCGTCGCCGCGGAGGCCGTCGGAAAAGAACACCACGCTCCCCAGAACATGTGCCGCCTGCTTTCCAACCTGCCCTTCTTCAACGGCGGGCCGGAAATTTTCGAAGACGCCTGGAAAGAGGCAAAAAACGAAAAATCTCGATCGGCCCTCTCGAACCTCCAAAATATTCATTCTGTACTGAAGGACTACGGCTTCGACAAGTACGTGTCCTTCGACCTGAGCATGGCGGGAAACATGGATTACTACACGGGCATCATCTTCCGAGGATACACGTCGGGGTTGGGGTTCTCCATCTTGGACGGAGGGCGTTACGATGGGCTTGCAGGGCATTTCGGGGTCGATTTTCCCTCCGTGGGGTTCATTATCAAGGTCCACAACCTCGCCGACGCCCTGGAAAAACAAAACTGCCCCGCTCCCTTCTCCGAGGCCGAAGTCTTGATCGCATGGAGCCCGGAGGGCCGACATTCCGCCCTTGCCGCCGCCTCCGGGCTGCGAAGCCAAGGCCTGCGCTGCGCCCATTCCTTCACCGGCGACGTGAAGGCAAACTTGCAGGACGCACAACGGCGCGGCATTCCCAAGGTCCTCTACTTCGACGGCTCCCAAGAAGCGGGCCTGAAACTGTGAGATTCAGGCTATGAGGTCCAGGCTATGGGATTGACGGTCGCTCTCACGAAAGGTCGCCTGGCGGACAAAGCCATAGACTTGTTCGTTCGCGCGGGCGTGATCTGTCCGGCAATGAAGGAAACGATGGGAGAGGCGGCGCGCCGGCTGATTTTTTCCAACGAAGATGCTGGCCTGAGCTTTTTTATGGCCAAAGCTCCGGACGTCCCCACATACGTGGACTATGGAGCGGCGGACGTGGGCATCGCCGGAAAAGACACGCTGCTGGAAGGGGGGCGTCATCTTTACGAGGTATTGGATTTGAAGTTCGGAGTCTGCAAGATGGTGGTGGCCGGGTACGAAAAAACCCGGGACAGGCTGCGGTATGGCAACAATTTGAGAGTGGCCACAAAGTACCCCCACATCGCTCTGGACTACTTCAGCCGCCGCAAACAGCAGACGGTCGAGATCGTCAAGCTGAACGGTTCCGTCGAGCTGGCTCCTATCATTGGCCTTGCCGACGTGATCGTCGATATTGTGGAGAGCGGCGTCACTTTGGCGGAGAACGGATTGAGCGTACTCGAGGAAATAACGTCTCTTTCCGCTCGAATGGTCGTCAACCGGGCCAGCATGAAAATGCGGCGCTCTCATGTGGCCGAACTGATCAAAAAACTGAAACATGTCTTGACTTTGGAGGACACACTGTGGAACGCAGGGCCCAAGTGAGCCGCAGCACCGCCGAAACTGAAATCGAACTGTCGCTGAACTTGGACGGAGCGGGGGCCGCAAATATCTCCACCGGTATCGGGTTCTTCGATCACATGCTGACTCTTGCCGCGCGGCACGGTTTTTTCGACCTGGATGTGAAGGCGAAGGGCGACCTCCACGTGGATTGTCATCACACCGTGGAAGACGTGGGGATCGTGTTGGGAAAAGCGATTGCGGAGGCATTGGGAGACAAGGAAAAAATGACGCGCTACGCTCATGAAATTTTACCTATGGAAGACGCGCTGGTCTTGTGCGCCCTGGACGTTTCAGGGCGTCCTTACCTGGCTTTCGAGGGAGCTTTCGCGGCTCCCCGGGTTGGCGATATGGACATGGAAACGGTGGAGGAGTTTTTTCGAGCGGTCTGCCTGCACGCCGGGCTGAACCTTCACCTCCGGGTTCTGGCGGGGAAAAACACGCATCACGTCGCCGAGGCCCTTTTCAAAGCCTTCGGCCGCGCGCTGCATGGATCGACCCGAACGGACCCCCGGGTTGTCGGAGTGCTTTCCACAAAAGGCGTTTTGTAAACTTGATTAGGGGGTTGTTATGATGATTGGAATCATCGACTACGGCATGGGGAATTTGAGAAGCGTCGAAAATGCCTTTCGGCGCCTGGATTTTGGGGTCTTCATCGCCGCTTCGCCCCGGGAGCTGGACCGGGCGGACAAAATTGTACTGCCTGGGGTGGGGGCTTTTCAGGGAGCCATTGAAACTTTGGAACGTCAAGGGTGGCCTCGGAAAATCGAGACCGAGATCGCGAAGGGAAAGCCATTTCTGGGAATATGCCTCGGTATGCAGCTTTTATTCGAAACCAGCGAAGAAAACGGGATTTTCCAGGGGCTTGGAATCCTCCCCGGCAAGGTGACCCGTATTCCTCGTATTTCCGCCTCCGGGGAAGAGATCAAGATTCCTCATATGGGCTGGAATCAATTGACCTTGCACAAAAAAAGCGGCATTTTAAGGGGATTTTCCGAATCGAACGGTTCTGAACGCGGGTGTTCCGACCCTTACGTCTACTTCGTCCACTCGTACCGTGTGGAAACCGATCCCGCTTATGTGTCGGCTTCCACGTTTTACGGAACCGACCTGACCGCGGCGGTGGAGCGGGGCAACATCTACGCGGTACAGTTTCACCCCGAAAAGAGCGGGGCGCAGGGTATGAAGATCTTGAAAAATTTCGCCGCGCTGAAATCCAGAGCCCGGACGCGAAAAGCGCCTTACAAAACCGTGCCGGCATACGGAGGGTGTTTCGTTGATTCTGTTCCCCGCCATTGACATTCGAAAGGGCCGCTGCGTGCGCTTGATCCAGGGGGATTTCAACCGCGAGACGATTTTCGCCGAAAACCCCGCCGAACAGGCCCTCAAATGGGAAAAAGCCGGGAGCTCCTTCATTCACGTGGTAGACCTCGACGCCGCGCAAAAAGGAACGGCGGGAAACGAAGACGCGGTGGTCGGTATCTTGCGGGCGGTGTCCATTCCCGTCCAAGTGGGCGGAGGCATACGCGGCATAGAGGACATCGAAAAAAAACTCTCTCTGGGAGCCGCCCGGGTCATCCTCGGGACGGCTGCCATGAAAAATCCCGACCTGGTGAAAACCGCCGTCCGTTTGTACGGAGAGCGGATTGTCGTGGGGGTCGACTCCAAGGGCGGTTGTGTGGCCGTGGAGGGATGGGGAAAAACAAGCGCTGTGGAAAGCACGGCATTTTGCGCGACGATGAGGGACATGGGAGTGCGAACCGTGGTGTACACGGATATCGCCAAGGACGGGACGATGACGGGCCCCAATTTGTCCGCTACCAAGAAGATCGTGGATCTGGGCGGGATCGACGTCATCGCCTCGGGGGGCGTAGCGTCGCTGTCGGACCTGTACGCGTTGGAAAAAATCGGAGTCTGCGGCGCTGTTGTCGGTAAAGCTTTGTACAATGGAGCCCTCGACCTGAAACAAGCTGTGGACGTTTTCGAAAGAACACGAATGAAAGGGGTTTTTTGCGAACTATGTTGACTCGAAGAATTATTCCTTGTCTCGACGTCTCCGGCGGCCGTGTGGTGAAAGGCGTGAACTTCGTGAACCTCGAGGACGCCGGCGACCCCGTGGAGGCTGCGGCGGAGTACAGCAAAGCCGGCGCGGACGAACTGGTCTTCCTGGACATCACCGCTTCCCACGAAGGGAGAGACACCATCGCCGGCCTCGTCCGAAAGGCGGCGGAGCAGGTATTCATTCCTCTGACGGTGGGAGGCGGCATCCGCAGTGTCGACGACGTCAGAAAAATACTGAACGCCGGCGCGGATAAAATTTCCTTGAACTCCGCGGCACTGGCGCGGCCGGAGCTTATCGCGGACGTGGCGACATTTTTCGGCGCTCAGTGTGTCGTCGTCGCCATCGATGCCCGGCGAGGCGAAAAACGCTGGGACGTGTACGTGAACGGAGGCCGTGTTCGAACGGACAAAGACGCCGTGGAGTGGGCGAAAGAGGCGGAGCGCCTCGGGGCCGGAGAAATTTTGCTCACCAGCATGGACCGCGACGGCGCTAAAAACGGCTACGACCTGGAGCTCACCGCGGCGGTTTCGGAGGCGGTTCGCATCCCCGTTATCGCTTCGGGGGGAGCCGGGACGAAAGAGCACTTTTACGAGGCCTTTGCCTTGGGAAAAGCCGACGCCGCTTTGGCTGCCTCGCTGTTCCACTTCGGCGAACTCGCGATTGCGGAGCTCAAAGAATATTTGAGAACCCGCAATATTCCCGTCAGGATGTTTTAGTTAGAGGATTTCTTGTCATGCCGTTCAAAAACTTCGAAAACTTTGACGAGCTGGCCTTCGACGCGGCGGGGTTGATTCCGGCTGTGGCGCAGGACGCGGCATCCCGTGAGGTACTGATGCTGGCCTACATGAACCGGGAATCGCTTCGTAAAACCATCGAGACGGGAAAGGCCCACTATTACAGCCGTTCGCGGCGTTGCCTCTGGCTGAAAGGAGAGACGTCCGGCCATTTCCAATACGTCCGTGAAATTGCGCGCGACTGTGACGACGACGCGCTTTTACTGTTGGTGGACCAAACGGGCGCCGCATGTCACACCGGCAATCGAACTTGCTTTCACCGCGGCCTCGACGGAGCCGCTGTCGACATGACGAGCGAGGGGGAACGGATTTTTCAGCTTCTTCAAAGGGTAATCGAAGACCGGCGCGCGCACCCGAAAGAAGGCTCTTACACGAACTATCTCTTCGAGAAGGGACTCGACAAAATGCTGAAAAAAGTGGGGGAGGAATCCGCCGAAGTCATCATCGCGGCTAAAAACCCCGACCCCAAAGAACTCGTGTACGAAGCCGCCGATTTGATTTTTCACCTCTCCGTGGTCCTGGCCGAACGAGGCTTGATCTGGAACCAGGTCTTCGACGAACTGAGATGCCGGTCAGGCCATAAATAAGCGGAGCACAAGGGCGGGGTTATCCATCGAATATCGAATAGAAATCGAAGCAAGGCGAGGAACTATAACGGGACTGCAGAGAATTGAAGCGCTCGAGTGCTTCGTTCCAGTTCGGTCGAGAAGCGGCGGCAGTTCCCGACAAGGTCGCCGCTGCAGGCAAACAGGCCACCTCCCACCAGCGC
>JAISWV010000263.1 GCA_031270755.1 Synergistaceae bacterium | reverse complement strand
AGCGAAGTAAAGCGTATCGACACAACTCTCGCCGACGAGAGGAAGAACCGCGAAAAATTCGAAACGCGAATAGAAAAATCCGTGAACGATCTGCGCGGCGAAATGAACGCGCGGTTCGAAAAAGTCGATAGCGACATCAGGGATTTGCGGGGAGAGATGTTTGGTTTGCGAGGAGAGATGTTTGCTGGATTCGACAAGCTGAACGGTAAGATGGACAGCCTTTTCAGGTGGATGATAGGCATTCTTGTCGGCACGGTTTTGATTCCTATAGCCTTGCAATATTACACCAAATAGCCCCGCCCCCGAAGAATGGAGCAGCTGCGGAACAGACCGGCGCAGCGCTCGATGACGAAATTCTCGTGGTAGGCAGAGGTTGAACGGCCGAAGAACAAGGGTATCCATTGTGAGATGGAATTTATCGCCGTCGATGCCTAAAAGCTCCATGATCGTATCGGGTTTTTCCGCCCATCCATGATGCCCTGCAAAAAACTCAAAATGCGTAATCCCGGCAAATGTCAAAAGGAACACTCCCCTGCTCCCTTGTGTATAATGCCTTGTCAGGAAGATTGTGCGTTGCGGCGCCCGTGAGACGCTTCCACGGGAGCGGGGGCGCCTGGGGCCAGGCACAGTCATTAGGAGGAAACGAAACGTGCGTTTTATCGACACGAGCGTCTTTATGGGGTTGTCCGTTTGGATTCTGGGGTTCGCCCTGATGACCGCGGGGTGGTTGGTGGAGGTTTTGTTCGAGCGGTACGGAGCCATCCCGGCAAAAATACTTTACAAAACCGGTGCGCTCATCGTGGCGGCCCCTGTCGTTTATCTGCTGTGGAAGAGCTCTCGGCTGGTCTACACCCACCGCCTGGACATCGTCCTTTTCCTGCGGGGAGTGGTCGACGAGCTCCAAGCCCTGTGGAATTTGTTTTTGAACACGGTCTGACCCACGATCTTTAGGTTTTTTATTTCGATCTATCGATTTACTCGAAAGGAAAGCGACAGTGAAGCATGAAAACAATTTTCTCCGAGTTTTTGGGAATCGCAATCGGTTTTCTCGTCGCCGCCTTCATGCTCTATTTCCCTTATGCCTGGTGCGCGCGGCGTGGGGAGCCGGAGGAGGTCTACGGGCTCCGGTGGTTCATGCGCCGCAATGCTTGGAACGAAACGATTTTTGCGACGTTATCGACCCTCGTTCCCTTGACCTTCGTGTCGTTCCACTGGCCTCGGGCCTGGGGGATGGGAGGCCCTTTCCGCCCCGACGCCTGGACGGCGCTGAACATGCTGGGCGGAGGGTTGGCCGCGGCCTTCATCGAGGAGACGTTCTACAGGGGCTGGCTTCAGACCTTGCTCGCCCGCAGGTGGGGACCTTGGATGGCGATACCGTCGGCCTCGCTGCTCTTCGCCCTTTCCCATCTGTTCGTCGCGCCCGGTTGGTTGAGGGTGGCGACGTTCTTCCCGGGATTGGTCATGGGAACTCTGCGGCATCGCAACGGGTCCGTCCTTCCCGCCATCTTGTACCACGGAGTGTGCAACGTATGGGCCGTTTGGTGGGCTCCTCGTTGATGTTTATGTCCATGTTTATGTGGATTGGATTGACCGGTAGACCATGAAAATTTTGAAATTACGGCTGTCGGCGCTGCTGTGTTTTGCGGTATGTCTGTGGGCGTCCTCCGCGCGGGCCCAGGACGTTCTGCTTTTGCGCATCCCCTTCGAAAAAGACGCCATAGCCACAGCAACTCTTCCAGACGGACGCCTGGCGGAGCTGGGGGCTGTCCGCGCTCTGCCCGTCAAGACAAACTGGCCGGCCTATACCGCCAGCAAATGGGGGGTTCCTCAGACGGTGTGCGCCACGGCGGTCAACGCCATTCATATCCTGGTGGACGTGGAAAAGGGCAGAGGGCGCGTCTTCAGCATCGTCCCCACGGTTACCGTGGCCCCGGCCGCCCCGCAGGGGGCGTTTTTTTCGATAGACTCTCCGGCGGGGACGGGAATTTTCGGAGGTTTCGCCCCGCTGACGGGCTCGAAAGCGTTCATCGAGGGAAAAGACGGTTCGAGAAGACCCATGACGCCCTTGGTCGGCGCCGACAAATCTCTTCCCATCGAAGAGGGAGAGGCGCTCGTGATCGAGTCGGCACTGCCGGACAGGACGGACACCTGGATGGTGGATATCGAAAACCGACCCGGCGGCCGCGTTACAGCCTGGACAAAAGAGGGCCCCAAGGTCGCTGCCCGCGTCGTTCGCCCCGTCGGCGGGGTGGGGCGCTTTGGCGGAACGGAATTTCAGGACGTGGGACGCATCCGCGCCTCCCACACGGGCGTCATCGACGTGGCGACCGCCCCCCGCGGACAAGTGGGAGGGATTCAGATCATGCCCTTGACCCACGCTCTGACCTCGTCCGAGATGGCCAACGCGTGGAAGTTGACCCAGTGGATGATCGTGGCCCCTCTTCCCGGCCAAGGCCCCTTGGAGGGCACGCCGCCCTTGTTCGAGGGAACCCTTCTGCCGGGGTCGCAGCTGGACGACAAACTGCCGGACGTCTGGAGCACCTACGGCAGAAAACCCCTGGTCTTGGGGCGCTTCGACGGAGGTCCGTGGAAAGCTCTTCCTCCGGTCTCTGGCAAGGTGGACGACGCCCTCCGCTCCCTGACGCACCTGCGCATCTACTATCCCTTCTGGGAAGAACCCCAGAGACCGTAACAAAGAAGAGGTATCGCCCGTGCCGCGAAAATTTCACGTTTCCATATCGATCTCGTTCATAGGGCTCTCGGTCTTGGCGATGTTCTGGACCTTCGCAGCTTCATTTTCGACATTTTCGACATTGCCGGCATCGGCGGAGGAAAACTGGAAAGCGATGGTTTGGGATGGCGATGTACGGAAACTCGAACAGCTCGGTTCGGAGCGCGGAATCACTTCCCGCGACGTTTTCTGGGCCAACGGCTATAAGGATTTACCCCCAGAGGGAGAAACCTTGCTCGTGCCCAACTCCAAAAACGAGGTGCTGCTTACCTGGATGGAGGTCCAAAACAGGAAAAACGGCGCGGAGCCCTTGGTGACCGTCAAATTGCACGGCGTTCCGGGCTTCACCCGGGAACAGACGCCTCCGAAGACCCTTCCCGTTCCTCAGAAACCCGCCGCTCCGGAGCAAACGCCGAAAATGCCAAAAAAACCCGCCGCCGTCCCCAGCTCTCCCGCCAAAGACGTCAAAAACATGACCGTCATGGTGTCGGGAGACGAATTGATCATTGCCACAGCCAAGGGAGAAATCATCCAGGAAAAGCCATCCTCGGAAAACTCCGCGGCGGGCGAGCGGCCGGTCCGGCCAGTAACGCTCAAAGTGACTTCCGAGACCTTGGCGTCGCTGCCGCCCCTCATTTTGAAACCCCCGGCGCGAACGCCTCCCCAACCCAAACCTCCCGCCGGCGTCACTCCCCCGCCCTCGGAAAAGATGATGTGGCCGGTGAGCGGCAAAGTCTCCTCCGGATTCGGCAGGCGCGGAAAACGCCATTTTCACGCCGGAATCGACATTCCCATGCCCCAAGGGACCGCTATTGCCGCCGCTAAAGACGGGGTCGTTCTGGAGGTCAGCACCGCCAAGGGTAAAAAATATCGCGGATACGGCAACGCCGCCTTGATCGACCACGGCGACGGAATTACCGCGTTGTACGCCCATTGTCAAAGCATCAGCGTCAAAGCGGGGCAAAAAGTCAAACGAGGAGATATCGTGGGGCGGGTGGGGAACACCGGACGCACGACAACCCACCATATTCACTTCGAGGTTCGGAAAAACGGCAAGGCCGTGGATCCCATACCTTACCTGACGCCCCGATAGAGACCGCAGGACATGCTTTCAAAGCGTCACGAACGGGGGCGGCTGCTTCGGCGAAACTGGACCGGAAACGACTGCCCCCTTATTTCCTTATCTTATTTCCTCATTTTGGGTTTTGCGACTCCTTGACAGCGCGGCGGGCGTTATCGAGGCGAACTTTTATTTCCTCCAACGGAGAAATTTGATAAGCCTGATCGTATTTTTGCAGCGCTCCCGCGTAATCTCTA
>JAISWV010000252.1 GCA_031270755.1 Synergistaceae bacterium | reverse complement strand
CCCCTTTTCGCGTCGTTATAATTGAATTGACTCGGCTTTGCGCAGCCAATCTGCCGACTTCTTGACCTTTTCGGCTGCTTCCTTGATTACCGGTAATCCGTTTCTCAGTTCGTCGATCAGGTTTTTTGTTTTTTGAACGCCTTTTTTGGATATATCGTCGTTCAGGTAAGCGGACGACATGTCCATCTCGTCCTCCATCTCGCGGCAAACTCTTTTCACTCTCTCCGAGTAGTCCTCGACGAAATCGACGAATTTATACATTTCGTCTGGATCTCTCGTAATTCTTCCTTCCCACATGTTCGTCACGCTCCTCCCTATTTATTCTCCAATTTCGGGATCAAAATACGGGCGGAATTTTTCCGGACGGTTTCCACCATCGTAATAGATCGCCTGTATTTCATCGTTTTTTTCTCCCAATGAGGCCGCATAGTCGGCCTTCCCGAGAAATTCCAGGGAATCGTCGCGGCTCATTTTCAAAGCTATTTTGTGTTTGAATTTTTCAGGCTTGAAAAGACGCGTCTGCCTTACAGTTTTCGCGGACGAATAGGTGATGAGAGTATACGTATCCACACGATAACCGTCGTTGATCATTTTTTCTATGACGGGCAGACAGTTGAATGTTTGGAACGCCTCCGGCGGCTCGGGTTCCTGACGCGTTTCCGGTTTGGGTGCCGTACGCTCCTCCGTCGCGACGAACGCTTCACTTTGCGGCGCTTCCCCAGAAAGGCGCGCTTTTCTGGCAAGCCTTATAGCTTGCAGATCGTCTAGTGCGCTTTGCATGTTTGAATCTGACCGAGCGGGCGGTTCGGCGATCATTTGAGCACTTCCAGCGGCCGGGCGGACACGGAATTCAGGGAACCGCGCGAATTCGCCGGCAAGATATTCCAGTCCCAGCAACACATGAAGGCACTTGGGGCGAGGAGCGTTTCGGTCCTTCACCTTCCGCTCATAATAATCAGGATAGTCGGTCAGCACCTCACATATTGCCTCGGCTCCGACGACGACTTGGTCGCATATCGCTGAAAGAAAATTTTCGTATATATGGAGCAATTCGTCGTTTTCATCTGCCAAGACGACTGCTAGAGTGTCCGGCTGACGTTTGAACGAATAAATCAAATGCGCCAGTATGCTGAATCGTAACTTATCGTCGGAACCGACCAATAGTATATTGGCGTCGGGTTTTCTCTCAAGCGTGAAACAGAAGCAGGAGTCCAACGTCGTCGGCGTTCCGGCGTAAAGGGGGATACCTTTTGCCGTTATCTCTGGATGGTTTTTCTCGTATTTTTCCACAACGTCAATTCCAAACTCGCGCCGCCCACGTCCGTCCACCGCGATAAGTTCTCTGGCACGATAGTCCGGGCTTAGATAACGGCGGGCGTAATCCGCCACTATATCGTGTTCGCGTTTATTGACGTCGATGAAAAGGCATTTGTATTTGTCCAGTATCTGCTCGTTTTCACCGTCTCCGCCTTCGGCTTCGCGTTTGAAAATCACGTCTCCCTGTTTAAGATTATTGATTTTGCTCTTCAAATTATCGTCATAATAACTTGAATCCACGCTGAGAGTTTCTCTGAGTTCCTTTTGATCCTGCTGGTACATCGCCAGTCTCAGGCCAATTTGTTTTAAACCCGCGTCAGAAAGACCCTTCAACCCCGTGACCGTCTGGTCGCAAAAAAGACAGGAAAGACCGCAAGACCTATATTCGCGAAGAATATTTTCCAGAATTTGTTTATATTTCGGCTCGCTTTGTGCCGCCTGGCTCAATCGGTGAAACTCGTCGATTATCAGCACAACGCGGGGCAAACTTCGGGCGCCGAAAGCGGCTTTGTAATCCTTGATATTATTAAACCCCTTCTTTCTTAAAAAATCCATCCGCGATTGAAACTCGGCGTCCACCATATCCAAAAAACTGAAGGAGAACTCGTCGCTGTTCTCAAGGGCGATAAATTTGATGTGAGGCGGCGGGTTTTTCAGATAAAACGCGAACTCGCCTTTTTTATAATCCACCAGCCAGAGTTCCACGTCGTCGGGGTGGTAATTCAAAATTATCGAATTTATCAACATGTGCAAAGTCGCACTCTTTCCTGAATTTGTAAACCCAGTGAGAAGCGCGTGCGTCGTCAGAGGCCCGCCCAGTTCCAACGAAACCAAGCGTCCGCGGTTGTCGAGAGCGAAAGGTATTTGGATAGATTTCCCCGAATCCATATATACAGGCGGTTCGCTCAGGTTGAAGAAATTTGAGAATCGGTTATCGACTTTTACGCCTTCATCGGCGATTTGTTTGAATTTCTCCAGAAAAACGCCGCAGTCGCGAAAAGCGTCGTCGAATATAAAACTATACGATGCCCGGTTGAAATACGCGCTGATTCGCGCGTCCGTAGCTTCTATTCGCAGGAATTTTTCCCGAACGTCCTCGGGGACGTCGGTTGCGTTATCCTTGTTCACGGCGAAAATAAAAGATATGCCGCATTTGTCGGAATTTTTAATGAGCATTTCGAGGGTTTCGACACTTCTGCGCTCGAAATTGGCGGGATAGTCATTGATGATGACGATTTGCTGTTCGATGGGTATTTCATTCTGCGTGTTGTATTTATAAATGGAATCGACCCCGGCCAATTTCGCGCAAATAACATCGACGAATTTCTCAAGTTCTTTAAGTCTCTTTTGGATATCCTCAGCGGAGGCGCATGCCTTTTTGCAGATGTCCGACGACGCTATGCTGTATAATTTTTGTAGTTCGCCCAGGTTTGAACCGCGGTCGTTGGGATCGATATATGTAATTTTAAAAATGCCGCCGGGAACGAATTTCAACAGGCGCAAAATTATAGATTGTATTCCATCCATTACTGTTTTTTTCGCACTTGCCGAATAAGTTATAAAAAGCTTAAGAGGCGACCACAAATTTACCGTGAGTGGAACCATGATTTCGCCCCGCGCGTTCATTTGGAGAATGTTTTTAAAGAGTTCGTACAGCGGTGGAGGGAGGTCGAGTTTTGTCATTATTGCCCCGAGCATCAGTTCTTTAGGGTAACTTATCGCCGGTTCGTATTCGTGCCAGTTCGCGAAAGCCCCAATCTCGTTCAAAACTGTCCTGTGGAGATCAACAAACCGCGTCACGGTTTGATCGCCCGGCAGTCTTTTTAATTCTCCCATCAGATTGGCCTGTCCCGCTTCATATTGCTGTCTGTTTTGTCTGTGAAAATCTGCGAGTTTTTGGTCCGTCTCTCCCTTGGCCGACGAGAAGCGACCTTCGGCGTCTTTTCTCCGTTGTTCAAAAGAAGCGAGGCATTTCGTTTCTTCCTGTTGCAAAAACATTCGACCTTTTTCGATATTCTCGTTGAGTTCCGTAAGCATCTGTTTACGGCCTGTATAACCCTGCAAACGGAACAACCTTTTAAAAGTGGCCAGAAAAGTCTCGTCCCCGATCTTTATTATGAAATCTTTGATTTTTACAAAGTCCGGCTGTTCCGAAGCGTTGATCTGCGCGGCGCTTCGTTTGAGCCGTGACCGATATTTGGCCGGCAATTCGTTCTCCGCGGCGGTCAAATATCCGCGTGCAGTCGCAATGTTATTCCGGAGAAAATTGTCGCGTTCCGTCTGTGCTCGAGTGATGTCCGCTCGTCTTTCGTTTTCGAGCGCCGCTATTCTCTCTCTATAAAGCCTCTCGATTTCGCGTTCGGTCTTCTCGAAATTTTCGTCGAGCGTTTTATCCCTGTGCCGCAGCGAAGCGATACTTGACGTTATAGCCGACGCGTTCGCGAGCAAAATCTCCGTCGAAGACATTCAGCGAGTCTCCTTTACAAAGTTATTTTTGCCGGAACACTCATCGCGACAGCTTTTTTTGGAGAGCTTCGCCGCCAATTCGGATCCCAGCCTCGAATAATTTGCCCAACACCTCGTTTTGCTTTTGTTTCTTGAGCGCCGCCTCCTCCTGCCGCCGCCTTTCGGCTTCGCGGGCTTCAGCTTCCGCCTTCAGTTTAGCTTGTTCCTGCTCCCGCCGCCGCTGCGCTTCCGCCGCCGCCGCTTGTTTTTTGGCCTCTGCCTCTTTCTTGACCGCCTGGAGGTTGGCGTAAGCGTTGTCGCGTTTTATCTTAGTCTGAGGATCAGGATATATTTCATAAGCTTTGCTGAAAGCTTCATAGGCTTTTGACCAATCGGCCTTTTTCCATAAATCCTCTCCCTGTTTCACATAGTTCTGGGCCAGTTGCTTGTTGTTGCCGGGCGTAGGCTTGACCGGCTCATTTTGTTTTTTTGGAGGAGCCGGTTCAGGCGTTTTCGGTTTCGGTGGCGTATTGACACCGCTTCCGCTGTTGACAGAGACAAACTTGGCGAACACCCAGCCCTCGCGCCCGTTGTATTTCACGTTGAACCATTTGCCGTCGCTCATGTTTTTCGCGCCTAATATCTCCACTTTATAGTTCGGTTGCAGGAAAGCTTCGCCCCCTTTGCGTGACGGAGCGGGCCGCAAGAAAACGTTCGTTCCGTTTATATAACCGATCTGATGGTTTTGAACCACGACGCCCTGAGTCAACGGCTGCGTGATTTTAGTGTTTCTGGGCGCGCGACCTGTCGTGAAATTGCTCAGACGTACTGTCATGTAGGGGCAAAAGTTGCTCACTTGCAATGTCAGAGAGTATAGGGTACATTGGGCGGCGAACGAAA
>JAISWV010000177.1 GCA_031270755.1 Synergistaceae bacterium | reverse complement strand
AGACCTTGCGGCGGACGTGGCAAAGACGGGCAAACCGGTGGCCGCGCTGGTGATTCAGGAAGAAGGAGGAACCATATCGACCATCGCCAAAGGCGTCGCGGCCGGGCGCGAGATGCTCTCCAAGATGTCGGCTCAGACCCGGGAGGAGCACGACGTATCCGAGCTGACCTTGGGCTTGGAATGCGGAGGCTCCGATGCCTGGTCCGGCCTCTCGGGCAACCCGGTAGCGGGGGTTGTCAGCGACATGCTGATTGCCCAGGGGGGTCGTTCGATTCTTTCCGAAACACAGGAAATCATCGGAGCGGAACACATCTTGGTGCAGCGCGCGGTCTCCAAGGAGGTCGCCGACAAGCTTCTGGACGCGGTGAAGCGGGCCGAATCGGGGGCGCTGGCCGGAGGCTCGGACATCCGCCTGGCGAACCCCACGCCGGGCAACAAAGAAGGCGGAATTTCCACACTCGAAGAAAAGTCTTTGGGTTGCATCGCGAAGGCGGGGACGGTGGCTCCGCTTCAAGAAGTTCTCGACTACGCGGAAGCGCCGACGAAAAAGGGGCTTGTCTTCATGGACACTCCGGGGCACGACATCGAGTCCATCACGGGCATGGTCGCCGGCGGCGCACAGGTGATCTTGTTCACCACGGGCCGCGGAACCTGCACCGGCTGCCCCGTGGCGCCGGTCGTCAAGATCTGCTCCAACACGCCGACCTACGAAAAAATGAAAGACAACATGGACCTCGACGCAGGCCCGGTCATCGACGGCAAGGCCACGATCCGCGAACTGGGGGAGAAGACCTTCGACTTGATTCTCGCGGTCTGCGGAGGGCAAACAACTAAAACCGAGGAACTGGGATACGGAAGTTTCGCCATCAATCGCATCGGCCCCACGCAGTGAAGCGGAGGACAACATGCAAATAAAACAATAAAAAAGCCCCTTGCGGAGCTGGGTTATTTGGCGAAATATTGCAAGGCAATAGGGATCAGGATCGCGCCGACGAGAAAGCCCATCATCCACATGAAATGACTGTCCATTTTGTCGACGACTTTTTCAAATCGCGCATTCATATCGTTGCGCAGATCTTTGATGTCGCTTTCAACTTTTTCGAACCGTGCGTCAACTTTTTCGAATTGCGCGTTCATCTCGCCGCGCAAATCGTTCACAGATTTTTCTATTCGCGTTTCGAATTTTTCGCGGTTCTTTCTCTCATCGGCGAGAGTTGTGTCGATACGCCTTATCTCGCTTTCAAAACGTCTTTCATCCACGGCGGTGAAGGTCGGTGGAAGAAATTCGCGCGGTGTATTGCGCACTGCCGAATTGGACGTTGTCACTCCGTTTGCCATCGCCGACATCTCCTCTACGGAAATTATAGCAAATTTACCACCGCATCGGATCGTCCGATCACAGTGAAGCGGAGGACAACATTTGTATCCAACATTTGTATCATTTGTTTGTTTTTTTGACAAAATCATTTCTGCATGTTTTCCGAATAATTTTGTCCTTGAGTTAACGTCAAAGTTGCTACATTTTTAACACCCTCTAAAAACCCGCCGAAGCGGGAACATCTTTTTTACTTCTGTTCGATTGGGACAATCGTTAATTTTTTCCCCAATGACGCCAATACTTTTATAACCGTCCCTATTTGCGGCGTCGTGCTTCCTTTCTCCATTCGCGCTATAACCGGCTGTTTGACACCGCTTAATTCCTCAAGCCGTCTTTGACTTATACCTTGCTCCTGGCGCGCTTTTATAAGCTCTCCAATAAGAGCAACCTTCAAATCACACTCAGCTATTTCTTCCTGAGTATAAAGCCGCTTTCTCACATCTTCCCAGTTATCGCCTATTGGACTCATTACCTTGGCGCTCACTCTTGTACTCCCCTTTCCCTAATGTCATTAAGTTCACGCTTGGCCTGTTCAATTTCACGCGGCGGCGTCTTTTGTGTTTTCTTCATAAAGTGGTGGAGCAGCACAAAACTATTCCCAACGAGCGCCGCAAAAAGAATTCTGCCACTTATTGGCCTGAGTTCCCATATCTCACCATCGAGATGTTTGACGTATGGTTCCCCTGCCTGTGTCCCATATTCCCGCAACACTTGAAGATATTTTTGAATTTTGTTGAATTTTATACGCCCGTCCTTGCCGACACTCCGCGCAAGCGACTCGATATATTCAAGTACAGGTTGCTTACCGTTTTTATCTTTGTAAAAGACGACATCATACAAAGTGACTCCCTCGCTTATATGATAACTCTTAAGTTATTTTAGCATAAAACACCGCCACAATGCCATAAAACAATTGGAAGCGCGCCGAATCTGGAAGGGAAGGGGACATTTGTTTTCCTCATTGGTTTCCTTAACACTTATTTAACTTCTGTTTAATTTTTTTCCCTTCGAGTTTTAGATCTTTCCATTAATATATGCCCATACAGATGCAAGTGCAAAACGAGTGCGAAAGGAGCGATCGGTATGACATCGAATAGCAAAACACGAAAGGGTCTGCGCCTTTTTTTCGCGGTCTTAGGAGTGGCGGCGGGGTTGGGTTTCGCAGACCTCAGTGAGGCAAACCTCAGTGAGGCAAACCCCAGTGGCGCGGCTCCGGTTTTGAGCTTGGAGGACTGCCTGGCTATCGCGGAGGCGAACCACCCCAACGTGGCGGGCGCGGCGGCCCAGGTCGCGACTCAACGAGGACGGCTCGCTCAGAGCGCCGCGGCAGACCGCCTGGAGGTATCGGGCAGCCTCTCCGCGTCTCGCGCGGGCACGGGCCGCGACGAAAACGCCAGCTACTCCATCGGGGCAGCCACAACCATCAAAATTTTCGACGCGAACCGCAACAAATACTTGGTGGACGCGCAGCGCACGACCCTTGCCGCCACCGAAGAAGAGGGCCGTTCGACCCTTCTGGACGTGCGAACCGGCGTGAAGTCGTCCTACATGACCCTCTCCCTCACCATGGAAATCGCGAACCAGCGCCTGGAATCGGTGAAGGCTTTCGAGCATCACCTGGAGCAGGCCAGAGGGTTTTATCAGGTGGGAAGCAAGCCCTGGTACGACGTGACGAAGGCTGAGGTCGACCTGGGTGGCGCGCAGCTCTCCCTGGTGGAGGCCGAAGCGAACATAACGACGGCGAAAGC